>JAAZIO010000064.1 GCA_012800805.1 Clostridiales bacterium
CCGCGTTTTATGATTTTTTACCACTTTAAAATTTAAATTGCTCTTTGCAGCTAAATTCAATACCTTTTCAATGATTTTAAAACTTGTTTTAATTTTAGCAAAAAATGATTTGATTGATAAAAAATATTTGCTTATAAATACTAATACCATGACGCTATCTGGAGTTTTAAGAAAAATACTAAGTTTTAAAGATAAGCCCAGCGGAGTTTATGATTTTGAAAGCGGAAATAAAGCAAATTTAAAAAGCGGTTATCTTGTATCGTTTCATCAAAACGAAGCAGATACGGACGGAAAATATAAAAGCCATTACGGAAGATACGACGCTATAGAGTACGAAAATCTTACAAATAAAATAGTTAAAAATTATAACGCTGTTCCTTATATAGGGGTGGTCAACGGCGACCCCGAAGTATGCTTTTTGATAAACTCGTTTAAAAAAGCAAAAGAGATAGCGACGAAATACAACCAAAAATCTGTCTGGATAAACAAAACAAGCAAAAAGTGGATTAATCCAAATTACGATGAAAAAACAAACCCCTCAAAAAATATGTAAAGGCTTTCGCCTTTTAAAGTTTTTTAGTTTTTGATTTAAAGATTAGCGCAAAAATAAAACCAAAGAATATAGCGGAAGTAAGACCTCCCGCGACAGCGGTCATTCCGCCGGAGACCGCGCCAAGTATGCCGTTTTCGGCGGCGCCTTTAAGCGCGCCCTTCGCGAGATTGCTGCCAAAACCTATAATAGGAACGGTTACGCCTGCCTTGGCAAACTCCTCGATATATTTAAACGCACCCGTAACTTCTAAAATAATGCCAAGCAGGAGATAGCCCACTAGAATTCTTGCAGAAGTCACGTTGGTTTTATTTATAAAGATTTGACCGATAAAGCAGATAAACCCGCCAACGGCAAATACTTTAAGATATGTCAAAAAGTATTCCATAATTTGCTCCTTTGCATAAAACTATTATAAAATTTTTCAGTTTATATAATAGTTAAAAAACTTCTATACTCACCGCATGGGCAATACCCGGTATTGTTTGTTTTTGAAGAGGGGTATCTCTGCTAAGCAGCGCGCCCGTGGGAACAAGCAGAACTCTTTTAAGCTCTCCCCTTTGAAGTTTCCTTAAAATATGAGCGTTAAACGCAGTGCTTGAGCAACCCGCTCCCGAACCGCCCTGCTCGGTCTTTTGCTTATCCGTGTAATACATGGCTCCGCAATCATGATAATTTGGCGGAAGCGTCATGCCCTCATCCTCGCAAATATATTTGACAAGCTTCATTCCATACTTTCCAAGGTCGCCCGTATAAATAGCGTCGTAATAGCTTGGTGCCCTGCCCGTTTCTCTGAAATGAGTTATAAGAGTGTCCGCCGCGGCGGGAGCCATCGCGGCGCCCATGTTTGTTTCGTCGTCAACACCCATATCGACAACTCTTCCCATGGTTCCGCCCGTAATTTGAACGTCAAACTCTCTGCCCTCGGGAGCTACAGTGGATAATATAGTGCAACCCGCCCCGGTTACCGTCCACTGTGATGTTGGCGTCCTTTGAGTGCCAAGCTCAAGCGGATATCTGTATTGCCTTTCCGCTGATGAAAAGTGGCTTGAAGTTGAGCAGGAACAGTTGTTGACAAAGCCTGCGGAAATAAGCATTGAGCCTATCAATAGCGCTTCGCCGAATGTGGCGCACGCATTATATAATCCCAAAAAAGCGCTTTGAAATTCTCTTGCCGCAAAGCTTGAGGCAACAATTTCATTAAGCAGGTCACCCGCAAGCATAAGACCAAGCTCGCTATCTTGCATGCCCGCCTTTTTAAGCGCGCCCTTTATTGTTTCTCTGTGTATTTTGCACTCGCTAAGCTCATACGACTTTTCGCCCCAAAGGTCGTCGGTTAGGACATAGTCAAATTCCGTGCCGAAATTGCCCTCACCCTCCTTTGGGCCGACGATAGTATATCCGCAAACTATATGAGCGGGATTTTTAAATAAATAGCTTCTCTCTCCAAGTTTCATACGAAAAACATCCCCACCAGTCCTACAATTACCGAAGCCACGATACCGAAAACAATTATCGGTCCCGCTATAGTAAACATCTTTGCGCAAACGCCGAACACTACGCCTTCCCTGTTATATTCCATGGCGGGAGAAACTATAGAGTTGGCAAAGCCCGTTATTGGGATAATAGAGCCGCCTCCCGCATAATATCCAAGCTTATCGTATAAACCTACGCCCGTAAAAAAGGAGCCTAAAAAAATTAGAATTATGGAGGTCGCGGAGCTCAGCATTTCCTTTGAGATGTTCGGAACCGCAAGTTTTATCATATCGGCAATAAATTGTCCAATACAACAAATAAGGCCGCCTACCACAAACGATAAAAACAGCGACCGAACCATGGAAGTTTTGGGACTTGTTTGTTTGACATACTCAAGATATCTTTCTTTTTCCATGCAAACTTCTCTCCTCTAAATTTTCGGCTTCGTGGTGCAATATTTCTTTGTCTTCCAAATTGGTTAAATATGTGTATTCCATACCTCTATTATGGATAAAGCAAAAAAATTTATTCCCGAAAATCCCCTGTTAGAGGGCAAGAAAGCTTATTAAAACAATAACGAAACGGTTTTTTTAAAAAATGAATTAAGCACAGATAAAAAAGATAGAACATAAAAAACGCAAATTTAATAAAGCAAAATTAAAAAAGCAAATTTAATAAAGCATAGATAAAAATCGCACATTCAAAAGCAACCTTTTTCGAAATACCAATAAATCTATTTATTTCAAGCAAATCGCCCTAAGAATATAAAGGATATTTTATAAAACTATGAAAATCTAAAAAGCATAAACTTAATGTTACAAGCAAAGGCGACTAAACGACATCATCTTAAAAGCACAAACTTGATATAACAAACAAAGCCTACTGAACAACATCGTAATTTATTGCCTGGCTAATTTCAATTTGTTTTAAAGTAAAGCCAACTAATCAAAATTATAAAGATATATATCTAGCTATACATGAAATCTTTAAAGCACAAAACTTGAAATTATTAGAATTGCAGCTTAAATTAATTCCGATAGATAACTTCCAATTTTATTAAACCGACTTTTCAACAGAAAGGTAATAAAGAATTTTAAACACCTCTGATGAACTTTGCTTTATTTATATTCGTTAGTGTCGAAGAGTCGCAATTATATTATTGCTCTTAGCTTTGCGGGAAATAAAACCTTACTTAAGCTAGCTAAATTTAATCAATCAAACTTGCCTTATTGGATAATCAATTTAATAAATAAAAACTCCCTTAGGGGGTTTTGTCGCCGATTTTATCTTTTATGCTCTTTAAAATCTTACATTCAAGGCGCGATACCTGAACCTGAGATATACCCATTTGTTCCGCAACTTCGCTTTGGGTTTTGTCGCGGAAGTATCTTAGCATGATTATCTTTTTCTCGCGCTCTGGCAGTTGCTCGATGATATCTTTAAGCTGCAGTTTATCCAGCATTTCGTCGCTCGTCTGACTGTCGTCTGCGAGCTTGTCCATAAGCTGCATATCGCCGTCCTCGGTTTCTCCGTAAAGCGACATAATGCATTTTGCCGAATCCATGGCAAACACGATATCATGCGGATCTTCTCCCAAAGCCTCCGCGATTTCCTCAATGGACGGCTCTCGCTCATGTTCGTTTTTAAAGCTGTTTACAAAGCGATTAATTTTTATGTTAAGGCTCTTTAGAGCTCTTGACACTTTAATTGTGCCGTCGTCTCTCAAAAACCGTTTAATCTCTCCCGTTATCATTGGAACGGCATAAGTAGAGAACCGCACATTGAACGATGTGTCAAAATTGTTTATAGCCTTAATAAATCCGAGCGAGCCAAGCTGTATTAAGTCGTCATACTCGAGTCTGCCGTGAAAGCGCTTAGCTATCGACTTTATAAGGGGCATATTATGTTCTATCAATTTAGCTTTCGCATCGTCGTCACCCTGTTTCGCTTTTTCTATTAAAGCGAGGGTTTCATCATGTTCTAGCATTGACCCTTCCGAAATATTTTGTCATGGTTACCGTGGTGCCCTTGCCCTTTTCGGATACCACGTCGATATCGTTCATAAATGTTTGCATAACCGTAAAGCCCATGCCGCTGCGCTCTTCTTCGGGCTTGGTGGTGAAAAAGGGCTGCATGGCTTCATCGATGTTTTCGATGCCTTGGCCGAAATCGGTTACGGAAATCTTCACGGAGTCGTTATAAAGCTCCGCCTCGATTACGATATCCCCGTTTTGCCCCTCATAGCCGTGGACTATTGCGTTTGTAACAGCCTCGCTGACGGCGGTTTTAATATCGTTAACCTCCTCTATTGTCGGCGACAACTCAACGCAGAATGCCGCCACAAGACTTCTGCAAAAGCCCTCGTTTTTTGACAGCGCAGGCACAACAACTTTCATTTTGTTAATCATATTCTTCCCCTTAATATTGTTTTTCAACTATGTCATACAGGCCGCAGGTTGCAAAAACCTTGTCCACCTGAGCGTTTACGTTTCTTAAAAATAGCCCCCTGCCCAGCCTGCGAAGCTTTTTATATCTTCCCAGCACCACTCCCATTCCGGTGCTGTCCAAAAAGTTTACACCCTTAAGGTCCAAGACCATTGCCGAAAAGCTGTAGGTATCTATTAAATAGTTGAGCGTTTCTCTTGTTTTAACGGCAACCGATTCGTCCAGTTCGCCAAAAAGAAAAACCTCAAGGTTATTCCCTCTCAATTTAAAGTTAATGGTCATCGCCGCCTCCGTGCCTATACAGTCCTTGCCCATATAATTGTAAATTATCGGAGCAAAAGCCGAATGCCGTCTTTTATCGAATAACATCAAAATGAGAAAAATCATGTCATAACACAAAAAAACATTTTAAAAATAAAAAAAGGAGCCTCAGACTCCTAATAATTTAATAATTAATATTTTCTTAATCACAATTTATTTGATTATTGATGCCACAAAGCGCTCTATTCTGTTTAAAGCTTCGTCAATCGCTTTCATGGAATAGGCGTAGCTTATTCTTACAAAATCCTTTCCGCTGTCGCCGAATGCCGAGCCGGGGACAACCGCAACCTTTTCCTTGTCTAGAAGTTTTAGAGAAAACTCCTCACCGCTAAGCCCCGTCGCCCTAACGGAAGGGAAAGCGTAAAACGCGCCTTTTGGCTCAAAGCATTTAAGGCCCATTTCGTTAAGGCGTAAAACCAAAAATCTGCGGCGTTTGTCGTATTCCTCATTCATTGCCCTAACTGACGAGAAATTGTCCTTAAAACCCTCCTTAAGAGCCTCAATCGCTGCATACTGACTGCAGGTTGGGGCGCACATTATGGTATATTGATGGATTTTAAGAAGCGCCGAGCAAAGCTCTTTCGGGGCGGCAAGATAGCCAAGCCTCCAGCCCGTCATCGCAAAAGCTTTTGAAAAGCCGCTGACAACGATGGTTCTTTCCCTCATTCCGGGAAGCGAGGCTATCGAACAGTGGTTAGAGCCGTATGTAAGCTCGCCGTAGATTTCATCCGTTAAAACAATAAGGTCATGTTTTATGATTACGGGAACTATGGCCTCAAGCTGCTCTTTTGTCATTATTCCTCCCGTCGGGTTGTTGGGATATGGGATAATGATAAGCTTGGTTTTTTCCGAGATTACGCTTTCAATAGCCTCGGGAGTCAGTATAAAGCCGTTTTCCGCAGTGCAGTTTATAGATACCGGCTTACCGTCGCAAAGGGAAACGCACGGGAAATAAGACACATAGGATGGGTCGGGAACGATAACCTCGTCATCCTTTCCTATCAGCGCGCGCATAGCTAGGTCTATGGCCTCGCTTGCCCCAACCGTAATGATAATTTCAGACTTCGGGTCATAAGATAGGAGGTATTTTTCGCTAAGATACCTTGAGATAAGCTCGCGCAGTTCAAGTATTCCCGAATTTGAAGTGTATTGCGTATGGCCCTTTTGTATGCTTTTTATGGCCGCATTGCGCATAAACCACGGAGTAACAAAGTCAGGCTCGCCGACACCCAGCGAAATGGCGTCTTTCATTTCGTTGACTATGTCGAAAAATCTCCTTATGCCCGAGGGTTTTAAGTTTAGGACTTTTTTATTTAGGTATTTTGAATAGTCAATCATGCTCCGACCGCCAATCTATGCTCTTTTGTTTTGTCTACCACTATGCCGTTAATCTTATACTTTTTTAGTATAAAATGCGTCGCCGTGGAAAGCACACCGCTTAGCCTTGAGAGCCTTTCGGTTACAAACATCGCTACATCTTTTAAAGTCTTGCCGTTGACAATAACACAAAAATCGTATCCGCCGCTCATAAGAGAGAGGGATTCAACTTCGTCGAACTGCACGATTTCCTCAGCTATAGCGTCAAAACCTTTTTCCTTTTCGGGAGTTACCCTGACCTCGATAAGCGCCTGAACCGTGTCGTCCTCGATTTTGTCGGAGTTTATAATAGTGCTGTATTTGACTATAACCCCGCTACTCTCGAGCGTGGCAATGGCTTTTAAAATTTCGTCTTCGGTTGTGCTTAGCATCTGGGCGAGTTTTTTTGGCGTAAATCTAGCGTCCTCTTGCAATAATGCGAGTATGTCCTGCTCAAGCCTTGTCATGTCTACCTCCCGAACAATGAATATTTTCAAACATTTTATCATTGTATCGCTTGAAAAACAACTGTTTTTTTTGTATAATCTTTTACGCATCGAGCAAAAAAAACGCAAAAAAATTGCGTAAAATACCATAAAAAATTGCGTTTCGGCTCTTAAAAATTGTTGACAAGTTACGCAAGATATTGTATATTATAGCAGTCGCTGGAGATTTCGGCGAAGCGAGAGGTCCAACGGGGTGTAGCGCAGTTTGGTAGCGCATCTGGTTTGGGACCAGA
>JAAZIO010000065.1 GCA_012800805.1 Clostridiales bacterium
ACAATCCCTACCTTGACGAAAAAGAAATCGAGCATATGCTAAGCTCGATGAGCGAAGAGGAGCAAGCCTCAAGGAGGTTCGGGAAGTTTTCGCACGCCTCGGGGCTCGTTTATCCCGAGTTTGACCCGGCCGTTCATGTAATCGAGCCTTTTGATGTCCCCTTTGACTGGCAGGCGGAAATAAGCATAGACCCGGGGCTTAACAACCCAACAAGCTGCCATTTCTACGCGGTTGACTATGACGGCAATGTGTATGTCGTGGCAGAACACTACGAAAGGGGAAAGGATGTTGAGTACCACGCAAGCAGGCTTCACGAAATCGCAAACAGCTTGGGTTGGCGGCGCGACGGAGGGGGTAGGCTTAGGGCGCTGATAGACTCCGCGGCGAATCAGAGGACGCTTGCGTCCGTTAAGAGCGTGGCGGAGCTTTTTAGCGACTACGGGATTTCGGTAAACACCAAGGTCAACAAGGATTTGTATACGGGAATTCAAAGGATAAAAACCTATCTTTCCCAAAGGCCGCCAAGGCTTTATATCTTTAAAAACTGCGTCAATTTGATAAGGGAGCTTAAAAGCTACTGGTGGGGGGACGACGACAGGCCCCAAAAGCGGGACGACCACGCTTTGGACGAGCTCAGATACTTTATAATGTCCCGCCCCGCGCCCCCAAAGATGAAAAAAGAAGGGAAGAGTTTGATTGAAGCGGACAAAGAAAAATTGATAAGGCAAAGCAAGCGGAGGAATGGCTGTCATGAATGACGAGATTTTAAAGTCGCTCCTTAAAAAGGCGACGGGCTACAGCTATGACGAGGTTGTCGAGGAATACGCCGTGAAAGATGGCGGGGAGGTTGATTTGATAAAAAAGAAAGTGACAAGAAAGCACCTTCCGCCCGACGCCGCGGCGCTTAAGGCGTATATCGAGCTTGAGAGCCAAAACAATCTATCCAAATTGAGCGACGAACAATTAAAGGCCGAAAAGCAAAGGCTTTTAAAACAACTAAAGGAGAGTGAAAAAAATGAGAATCGAAAAAATCGCCCAAAGGGTTAAGTGCGATATCGCCTCGTGCGGAAAAACGGCCGTCTATACCGTCCACGGAGGGGCGGGGCTGGCAAGAAACATAAACCTTTGCGAGCAGTGCGCAAGGGAGCTTTATAAAGAGCTGTCGAAGCTTTTTGTGCCAAAAAGCCCGCAGAACGTCGTGGCAAAGGCAGTAAAGGACGCATCGATAAGTCTTTATGAGGCGGCGGATAAAAAGAGCGGGGGAAGAAAATGAAAAAGGTGTTTCAAGAGGATTTGGTCGCGTTCGTAAAGTCCGAATTTCAAAGGCGAAGGGAAATGCGAAGGAGCCTTGAGCTCAACTGGAGGCTAAACCTCAATTTTTTGATGGGCAACCAATACTGCCACATTTCGCCAAGAGGCGAGATTGAAGACGAGGGAAAACAGTATTTTTGGCAAGAAAGGGAGGTATACAACCACATTGCCCCAATAATCGAAACAAGGCTGAGCAAGCTTGCTAGGGTAAAAGCAAAGGTGAGCGTGCGCCCATCCTCGGGCGATGACGGGGATGTTTCGGCGGCGAGATTTTCAACATCGCTTCTTGACTGCATACTCTTCGAAAACAACTGGAGCGAACTTATGAGCCTTGCCAATGCCTGGAGTGAGGGATGCGGCACGGTGTTTTATAAAATCGTATGGGACCCGTATAAAGGCAAACAGCTTGACGACAAAGGAAAAGTTTATGAGGGCGACGTTTGCATATCCGTTGTTCCTCCCTTTGAAATTTTTCCTGACAGCCTTGCAGTCAGCGATATAAACGAGCAAAGCTCCATAATACACGCAAAGGTATACTCGACGTCAGACGTCAAGCTTTTATGGGGAAAGGAAGTGAAAGGAGAGAGCGTAAGCGTCTTTTCGCTTGACAACGCGCAGGTTCTTGGCGGATTCGGCTACAGTGCTACGGTTCCCAAAATGATAAGCGAAACAAAAAGCGATTCTGTCGTGGTGATTGAATACTACGAGCGCCCGAGCGCGGAGCATCCCGAGGGAAGGTTGATTATAGTCGCGGGAGACGAGCTGCTCCACTACGGCGAACTGCCCTATAAAAACGGGGCCAACGGGCAAAGGACATATCCGTTTTGCAAGCAGACTTGCCTTGAGACAATCGGAGCGTTTTTCGGAACGAGCGTCATAGAAAGGATAATCCCCGTCCAGCGCGCCTACAACATCGTAAAAAACAGAAAACACGAGTTTATGAACCGAATCGCCATGGGGGTGCTTGCGGTTGAAGACGGCTCAGTGGATACGGATAACCTTGAGGAAGAGGGGCTCTCGCCGGGTAAAGTTTTGATTTACCGCCAAGGCAGCAACCCGCCGATACTGTTAAACCCCGGAC
>JAAZIO010000066.1 GCA_012800805.1 Clostridiales bacterium
AACCAGTTTTGCAAGGTTTTTTACAATGTGAGAGTATCTTGTGGGCGTAAACATCGGGTCTGCGTCGGTATAGTAAATTCCGAAACCGCCGCCCATGTTAAGAGTTTCAACTTTTATGCCCGCATCTTTAAGGCGGCCGATAAAGCCTACCATCGCCTTAACGGCGTCGGTGTAAGCGTTGTAGTCGAATATCTGTGAGCCGATATGGCAGTGTATACCCGCAAATTTAAGATTTTTCTTTTCAAGTATGTGCTTTATCGCAAGCTCCGCCTCGTCGCCGATTATTACGCCGAATTTGCTGTCGGGCCGTGCGGTTTGAACGGCATGGTGGGTGTGAGCCTCAACAAGCGGATTAACTCTTAAAAGAACTTTTTGGACGGCGTTTAGTCCGCTTGCGATTTTGTCAAGTCGGTCTATCTCGTCATAGCCGTCAACCACCATATAACCGACACCCGCTTCGATTCCCTCCGTCATCTCACGGGCGGTTTTGTTGTTGCCGTGCATAATGATGTGTGAGGGATTAAAGCCCGCCTTCATTGCGGCATAAAGTTCTCCGCCGGATACCACATCAGTCCAAAGCCCCTCGCTTTTAACGATTTTATATAAAGCGATACAGCTTAAGGCCTTAGAGGCGTAAGCCACGGCGCAGTCGTCTTTGCCGTATATGCTCTCAAGCCCGTCTTTATAAGCCTTTGCCACTTCCCTTACATAGGCTTCGTCAAGCACATACAAAGGCGTTCCGTATCTTCTCGCAAGCTCGACGGTATCGATTCCGCCGATGTATAAATGTCCGTCTTTAACAAAAAGCGTATCTCTTGTGTTCATGTTTTTTCCTCTGCGTTGGTTAATGGAATGATACCACGATTGAGGGTTTTAGTCAATTTTATAAGTAAAATAAAAAGGGCGCGCGCCCTTTTTATTTAATGACTTAATTTATCGATATAATTCCATTTTTGATGCTTAAAGTTATTTGTTTTTGATTAGCCGCTTGATGTCGTCAAGGAGCGTCGAGCGCGGTACCTCGGTCTTTACTATAACTTGCGCCTCGTCTATTACCTTGCCGTCTCTTATGATATAGGCTTTTCCAACCACATCGCCTTGCTTTAGCGGCGCTTTGATTTTTTCGGGAAGCTCAAGCTTGATTTCGCAGACAGCTTCCTCTCCCCTCTTTACAAAGGCGGTAAGGTTTTCCGAAACCGTAAGCTCAATATTTTTTTGCTTGCCTCTTACAACCTCAACATTGTTTTGGATACTGTCGCCTGCCTTAAGATAGATTTTGTTTTCAAAGCAGCCAAAAGCATAGTTAAAGAGATTGGATACATCTGCAAATCTCTGCTTTGAGTTGGGAGCGCAGATTACGGTTGCTATAATTCTCATATCTCCCCTTTTTGCCGTCGCTGAAAGGCAATGTCCCGCCTCCTGTGTGAAACCGGTCTTGCCGCCGTCGCAGCCGTTATAAAACCTTACAAGCTTGTTGGTATTAGTCATGCAGGTCTTTCTGCCGGAGGGATGAACATAATCTTCAAGCCAAACTTTTGAATACTCATAGTATTTGTCGTGCTTTGCAAGCTCGCGCATCATTACGGATACATCTTCCGCGCAAGAAAAGTTTTCGGGCGCGGGAAGACCCGTGCAGTTTGCGAAATGAGTGTTTTGCATGCCGAGCTCCTGAGCCCGTTTGTTCATAAGCTTTGTAAATCCCATCTCGCTTCCGGCAATCCTTTCGGCTATCGCAACGCAGGCGTCGTTTGCCGAGGCTACTGTGATAGCTTTGATAAGGTCTGAAGCTTTGTGCTGGCTGCCTGCGTCAAGGAAGATTTGAGAACCGCCCATGCCTGCGGCTTCGGGTGAGATTGTTATCATCTCGTCAAGGCTGAGCTCGCCTTTGTCAATAGCCTCAAAAGTTAAAAGCAATGACATTATTTTTGTCATGCTGGCGATGGGAAGGCGAGCTTTTTCGTTTTGTTTGAAAATTACCGTTCCCGTTTCAAAGTCGATTACATAAGCCGACTTTGATGCTACTTTAATATCATCGGCGCTGGCAACTGAAAGCCTTGCGGGTATTGTCGCCGCGAAGGCTATTGCCGCAACCGCAAGAAATAACGCTAAAAAAGCAAAAAGTTTAAGTGCAGTTTGTTTACGCATAATTTCCACTCCTTACCCTAGTTTGAATGCGCAGTTTTAAAATTATGCAAAAACGAAAAATTTACGCTAAGCTTTATGACAAGTTAAATATAATAAGCGAGACTTATTAGCAAAATATCGCTAAAACACATTATCGCAATGAAGCATAACAGACGGAATTTGATAGGCAAAAAAGCAAAATTATAAAGATTGCAAACACACGCAATAAAATTAAACTATAGTTTCAAAACAATTAATTTATAAAATTTAAATCGAAATGCTTAAAATTTAAGTAGAAATAATTATTTCTCTACAGTCTTAATATCATGCCTTACAATAGCGGGATAAAACATCACGCTAACTTAACCACGAAAAATTAAGATTGGTTTTTCATAAAATTTAACTGATTACTACCTTTGCTTTATTGTATACCGAAGTGTTCCAGCACTATTCTTGAAACAAAATCAAAGCCGTAGATGGTGCCGAGGTTTCTTCCCGTTTTAGACGGGGTGAAAGCAAGATAAGGCACATCTTCTCTTGAATGGTCGGTTGAAGGAGTAGCGGGGTCGCAGCCGTGGTCGGCGGTAATTATAAAAAGGTCTCCCTGCTTTACCTTTGGCAAAAACCTTCCCACAGCTTTATCGATTCTTTCAACGCACTCTCTGTAGCCTTTGATGTCGTTGCGGTGGCCGTATACCATGTCGGTATCCACAAGGTTTACAAAGCAAATGCCTTTGAAAGACTCGTCCAAAACTTTTTCGATTTCACAAATCACTTCGTCGTTGCCGTGAGCCTCAATATGCCTTGTCAGCCCTTTACCCGAAAAGATATCGTTTATTTTTCCAATTCCGATAACCGAGTAGCCCTTTTGTGAGAGTTTATCAAGCATCGTGGGTGATGGTGGCAGCAGTGAAAAGTCTTTTCTGTTGGGTGTGCGGTAGTATCCGTTTTCGCCCTTTAAAAACGGCCTTGCTATAATTCTGCCAACAGCGTAGTCGCCGCTCATAATTTCGCGCGCCGCTCTGCACATCTCGTAGAGCTTTTTAAGGCCAACCTTTTCCTCGTTAACCGCAATCTGAAGCACACTGTCGGCGGAGGTGTAAACTATGGCCTTATTGCCTTCCGTGGCTTCGTCGCCAAGCCTGTTTATGATTTCGGTCCCCGAAGCCGCTACATTGCCGATAATCTCCATGCCGAACCGTTCGGTAAGCTTATCTATAATGTGCTTTGGAAAGCCGCTTGGAAATGTTGGTTGAGGCTTGGTATTAACTATTCCCGCAAGCTCAAAATGTCCCGTGGTGGTGTCTTTACCTGCGGATTTTGGTTTCAGCCTGGCATAATCCCCAAGAGGTTTTGGCGCTTTAGGATAAACATCGACGCCGTCGATGTTGTTAAGACCAAGGGTTACGAGATTGGGAATATGTATGCCCGAAGAGATGCTTTTATAGGTATTGCTCCCTTCGTCGCCATAGAGCGCGGCGTCGTCGGCGCCGCCTATTCCGAAGCTGTCGATAACGATAACAAATGCTCGGTTCATACTTATAATTATATCACGATGACTTTGAAAATCAATCCCCACACCACGAAGATGAAAAATGATATTGCGGCATTTATCAAAAACAGTATTACAACCGTGGACAATTGCCCCTTAAAAGCGGTGAAAATTCTCCCGTTTCTGACTCCGCATGCTGTCGGATATTCGCTTATCATGTAAGTTATCGCAAGAAGCATCAGTATAAAGGTGAATACGAAAAAGGGCAGATAAACAAACAAAAGATTTAAAATGCCTTTAATTGCGTAGTAACCTATAAGCTTGCAAATCACGCTGCCAAACAGCCCTCCCAAAACTCCCATTGTTGCCATCGCAAGGAGCGAGAAAAAAAAATTGACAGTTGAAAAAAGTATAACCGTGTAAAAAAGCATGAGCAGAAGCACCGTTTTAAAAAACATCTTAAGCCCGCCGATATGCAGCGGCGCTTCCAAATGCTCAAAGTCGCAAGTCGACAGAATGATTATAATGCCTATAGCCATTCCGGCTAAAAAAAGCGTGCATAAAATGATAATGGTTTTCTTGTTGGAGCGGATAAAGTCCCGCGCCTCGCTTGAAAACACATATCTTTTATACGCCATAGTGTTTACATGCGCCTTGCGGCCACGCTTGTCGCGCTGTGCGACAGTTTTTCTATTGCCGTCAAAATGAAGTGCTTGTTGCTGGGCTTGCCTTTCCTCATGTCGATGGTTTCACCGAATTCGGAATATAGCATGCCGATGTCACCTGTCAGCCACGCCGCGGAAATGGCGTTCTGAATGTCCTTTTCGACAGAGTCCACCGAGCGTGCGTATTTTGCGGCAAGTCGCGTATACGCTTCAAATTTGAGCGGCAAAATCGTTTTTCCCCTAAGACCGTCGGTTATGATATCAAAAAGGAACCTATAACCGCACTTGTTGGGTATAAACCCAAGCGACAATAAATACTTCCTAACCTTGGCTTCAATGCTTTCCACGGCTTGGATTTTATCATATATTTGATTAAGTTTATTAACTAATTTTGTCTTTAAAAGCTAATCATTGTCAAATTTGCTCAATAGCCAAAAAAATTTTAAAAGCATTTGCTAAATTACGCCATAAGAGTTTTAAATAACAGCTTTAAAATAGCGATTTTAAACAAAATCTTTGTGTATAATTTCAATCCTTTGCTTTTAACCTTAGATTTGGTCTTTTTCGCTTCGGCAAGTATGCTCATAATTCCTCCCTAAATTAACATGAAATCATCCTTTAACATAAAGCTTTCCGCAACCTGCTCTAAAATATTATCGCCGTAGCAGCGGGTGCTTGGCGCTTTAGGAGCGTTCTCAAGCATCCAGGGGATATAAATCCCGTATCCCTTTGTTGGGTCGTTGGTGAAAACATGGGTAACCGCGCCTATAAGCATTCCGTCTTGAAGAATGGGGCTTCCGCTCATACCCTGCACAATCCCGCCGGTTTTTTCAAGCAGGGTTTTGTCGGTAATTTTAATTATCATGTTCTGGGTTTTACTGTTATCGTTAAAATGAACCTTTTCAATCACACAATCGTATAATGCAGGTTGATTATTATCTATTGTGGTTAAAATTTTGGCCTGGCCTTCAACGACCTCCTGCTTCATTGCTATGGGTATGAGGTTTGAGCTGTTAATATCTTTATTCACTCGTCCATATACACCTGTTTCTTCATTTAATAACAGCCTA
>JAAZIO010000067.1 GCA_012800805.1 Clostridiales bacterium
GTAAAACAAAAGACTATAATATTGATGGAACTATGCCTAAAAGAGTGATTGTCGGCATGTCGGGCGGAGTGGATTCAGCCGTGACCGCCCACATTTTAAAAAGCGAAGGGTATGAAGTCGTGGGGCTTTATATGTCGAACTGGAAAGAAATTTCCGAGGACGGCTGCTGCACGGGCGAGCAGGATTATACCGATGTGCAGGCGGTGTGCTCCCAGATAGGCATACCATATTATTCCGCGGATTTTTCCCGCCAATACTGGGACAGAGTTTTTAACCACTTTATAGACGAATATCGCAGGGGAAGAACGCCAAATCCCGACGTTTTATGCAACAGAGAGATAAAATTCGAGGAATTCAGAAGATTCGCTCTTGAGATGGGCGCGGACTACATTGCCACGGGCCACTACTGCAGGATACGCCACGAGGAGGGAAAAAGCTTTCTGTTAAGGGCAAAAGACGAAAACAAGGACCAGACATACTTTTTAAACCAGGTCACTTCCGCCCAGCTGAGGAATGTTATTTTCCCCGTCGGCGGAATGCTTAAAGAGGAAGTAAGAAAATACGCTAAAGAGCATAACCTTGCGGTTGCCAAAAAAAAAGACAGCACCGGCATATGCTTTATCGGAGAGCGCAGGTTCAGGGAGTTTTTGTCTAAGTACATTCCCATGAAAGAGGGCGACATTGTAACCGAGGACGGAAAGGTCGTCGGCAGGCATAAGGGAGTGTTTTATTATACGATAGGCCAAAGGAAAGGCCTTGGCATAGGCGGTTTTGCAGACGGAAACGGCGAAAGCTGGTTTGTTTTAAAAAAGGATGTGGAAAAAAATCTCCTAATTGTCTCTCAGGGCGAGCCTGAGACGCTTTTCAGCAAAGAGATATATACCGAGGATTTCAACTTTATAACCGAAAAACCCTCGGAAAAAGAATTTGACTGCGAAGTCAGAATTCGCCACCGCCAGCCGCTTCAAAAGGCAAAGGCGGAGATTCTTGACGGCGGCGGGCTGAAAATAGTGTGCGAAGAAAAACAGCGCGCGGTCGCTCCGGGACAATACGCCGTACTCTACATCGGCGATGTGTGCCTCGGCGGCGGAGTGATAGAAAAATAGCTTTCTTTATCCAATAATATATAAACATAGCGGTTTATTTTAAAGTTAAGCCCGTTTTTATTTAAGAATTTAATTTATAGAAATATTATAATCTCAGTTTTTAATATAAGAATTTCTTTTATTGTTGTATCGCAATTTATCAACCTTAGCTTTTCGCTGCTTTAATGCAATAAAACAAATTAAATAGCTAAAACATTCATTTTCTTTCGATAATATCCTTCAAAGCCGCAAGATGTATTTATCAATAACATTTAAAAAAGAAAAAAACACTTAAATTTAATGCCGCGATATTGTTTTCACATAAAGTTGGCAAAGCCAATAAATGCGATTTTACCTGCAGCACTACATATTGTGGACGATTAAAAAAAGAGGACAAAAGTGGCAAAAAAAGTTAAAAAAATTCCGTTAAATTCAGTTGCTTTTTTTTAAAACCACGCTATAATAAAAAAACTGACGGGAACAAGACCGCCGGCGCTATATACGAAAGCCTAGAGCTTGCCCCCGCGAAATTTGCGGAATATAGGTTAAAAGAAAATACTAGTAATTGTAACAAAAAAACAAAAAATTTCTTAAAAAAACCTAAAAAAATTGTTGACAAGCTCGAAAGCATTTGATAGTATATAGGAGCTGTCGCGAAAGACAGCAAAGCACTTTGAAAATTGAACAGGAAAAGTTGAAAGAATTGTGAATTATAACCAGCAAAAACAATATGCGTCTTTCCTTTGAACGCATTAAGTCAAGATTGAACTAGAGAGTTTGATCCTGGCTCAGGACGAACGCTGGCGGCATGCCTAACACATGCAAGTCGAACGGACTGTTCCTTCGGGAACAGTTAGTGGCGAACGGGTGAGTAATGCATGAGCAATCTGCCCCTAACTACGGGATAACCTCTAGAAATAGAGGCTAATACGGTATAAGACCACGCTGTCGCATGACAGTGCGGTAAAAGCGCTTTAGCGGTTAGGGATGAGCTCATGTCCCATTA
>JAAZIO010000068.1 GCA_012800805.1 Clostridiales bacterium
ATTATATTAAATATAATAATAAACTTAAACAAAGAATTTCGCGGCTGTTTGCATGTTTAATACCAACTTTCACGCAAAAAATTATTATGTAACGCTTTTTGGTTAAGTTAAATAAATTCAAAAAACAAATAATTTTATTTTATTAGTGTAAAATAACGAAAAAATGTGAGATAGAAAAAAGTTTTTATAATGTAATGTATATTGGTTTATAGTTTTTTAAACTGAAAATTTACATTACAATTAACTAATTAAAAACCCCCGCTCCGGCGAGGGTTGGTGCCGAAAATCGGGCTCGAACCGATACGGAGTCGCCTCCGAGGGATTTTAAGTCCCTTGCGTCTGCCAGTTCCGCCATTTCGGCATAAAATTTAAGACGGCTTTACACCGTCTTTTGGAGGCACCACCCAGATTTGAACTGGGGATGAAGGTTTTGCAGACCTCTGCCTTACCACTTGGCTATGGTGCCACGCCTAAGACTGCCAAAGCACTCTATAGCTCTATCAAGCTATAATAGAATAGCAAAAAATGATAGAGTTGGCAAGTATTTTTAACGCAATATTATATGCTTTTTTATGGCGTTTGAGTGTTATTTTATGGCGATTTAGCGCTAATTCTTTCTTGTGGCAAGCATCATGGCGAGCTTTTGAAGTGACATGGAACGCACTTTGTAACTCTCAAGCGCATTGATAGCCTTGTTTGTAAGCTCAATCACCATCTCCTGAGCTTTTTCTTCATGGATGAAACGAAGTATTGAGTTTTCAATATTATCCTTGTCCAAAATATCGTCCGCAATCTGAAAAGCAAGGCCAAGGTTTAAAGCGTATTCGTCAAGGGCTTCAATCATCTCTTTATCCGCCTTAAGCAATATTGCGCCCGATATAAGCGCCCCTCTTAAAAGGTATGCGGTTTTATAAAGGTCTGTCTGAATAAGATTGTTTATGTCTTTGATGCCTGACAGGTCAAGGAGCTGGCCTTTTATCATGCCCTTTCCGCCCGCCTGCATAGCAAGATAGCTCCCCGCCTTAGCCATTTCCATGTTGCCGTGCGCGCAAAAAGAGAGCAGTTTTTCGTAAGCCAAATTAAGCAGCTCGTCGCCGACCAGTATTGCCTCCCACTCGGAAAAGGCTTTGTGAACGGTTAGCCTTCCCCTGCGATATTCGTCGTTGTCCATGGCGGGAAGATCGTCGTGAACTAAAGAGTAATTGTGGATAAGCTCCACGCAGACGCCAAGGTTTAAGACTGATTCAAGCTCCTCTTCGGTAAGCTCACCGCCTTTTGCAAACTCCGCGCCAAGATAAACAAGATACGGCCTTATGCGCTTCCCCGCCGGGAAAAGCGTGTAATTTAGCATCTCATAAAGCCTTGTCTGTTTGTCGTTTTTATATTCCTCTATTGCTTTAGCAAGCTTTGGCTCAAAGATTTCTAAAAAATTATTTCTTTCCATCGCTCAAGTTAAATTCCTCTGTCAGGTTTTTTATT
Organism: Clostridiales bacterium; assembly: GCA_012800805.1. Lineage (GTDB taxonomy): Bacteria > Bacillota > Clostridia > Christensenellales > CAG-917 > JAAZIO01. The sequence continues at coordinate 1,480 of JAAZIO010000068.1, forward strand.
TCGTCAACCAAAAGCTCGATTTTGCCTTTTTGCTCTTTTAACTTTTCCATGCAGTTTTTGCTAAGCTCAATGCCCTGTTGGAAAAGCTCTATTGCCTCTTCAAGCGTGGCGTCACCGTCAAGCTTTTTTACGATTTCTTCAAGTTTGATAATGCTCTCTTCAAACGTCATACTTCCTCCGCTGAATTTGTTTTGATTTTTTCAACCACGGAATCTATCTCACCGTCATATCCTCTGCTTGTTATTCGGTCGCCGATATTAAGCTCACGAACGCTCCTCACGACTTTATCCCCTTTTTTAACGCTAAAGTACCCTCTTGCCATGGTTTTTAAAGGACTTAAGTTATCAAGCGAAAGAGCAACGCGGTTAAAAGAATACTCTTTATTAATTAGCTTTTTTTCGGCGGCCGGCGTTATTTTTCTTGCCGCAGCCAAAAGTTGGTCTTGCTTTCTTCTGAAGTGGCGCTCGCCCGCCTGGACAAGGTTTGCTAACGAGCTTAAAAGAGCCTGCTTTTTTGACATATAAAAGCCGCTTGCCCTGCCGTTGATATTGGCGTTTGCAAGCTGAAATCTCTGGTATGATTTCATAAGCTTGTCTAGAGCGCGGTTTGTCATAACCTTTATTGAATCTCTTACAAAATCAAACAGCTTGTAATAATCGTATGCCACTATATCC
>JAAZIO010000069.1 GCA_012800805.1 Clostridiales bacterium
GAAATTTTGCTGCCCGTGGGTGGCCTTATAGATATTGAAAAGGAAAAAGAGCGTCTCGGCAAAGAGATAACCCAAGCGGAGACTGAAGTTCAAAGAGCCGAAGAGAAGCTCTCAAACGAGAGCTTCATCAAGAAAGCTCCGCAAAAGCTTGTTGACGCGGAAAAAGAAAAGCTTGATAGAGCGCGTCAAAAACTTGAAAAGCTTATAGAAAAACTTAAATCTTTGGAATAGGAGGGAACATGGAGCATTTAAAATCCACATTGCGTTATTTTAAATCAAAATCGGCGCTTCTCTTTTTGATTGCGGCGATTCCTTGCGCAATGGCTCCGTTCTTGGTTTCGCCGTCCTCTTTGATTTACATCATCTGTCAATGGCAGCCCGAAGATTACAGCGACTACGCGCAGTTGTTCAGCCGTATGATAGGCGTCAACCCGCATCTGTTTTGGATAGGAATAATAGGGGTAGTGCTGATTGTTTTTTCATATGTCATAATCTTTGGCGCCATCGACCGCCACATGAGAACGGGCGAGCTTAACCTGACCCGTTTTAAAACAAGATTTAACTATAACTTTCTTACAGCGCTGAGATACTCACTCGCCCTATTCTTTATCCTTGAGTCTTTTAATGTCGTTAACCTCGGATTTTGCATACTTTGGGCAAGAATTTGCAAGAGCATAGCGTTTTTCTATGTGCTGTGCGCTTTAAGCTTTATAATTCTTTCCGCTCTTTTGATTTTAGTATTTTCACTCATACTGCTTTGGGCGCCTTGCATGCTCCACATGGGACTTTCGTCTTGGTCAGCGTTTAAGATGGGTGTGCGCCAGAGCAGGGGACACATACTAAAGACGGGTGTCGCGCTATCCGTTTCCATATTCCCGTTCTTTGCCTTGATGATTTTAAACGCTCTTGTCGTAACAAACGCGGGATTTGCATACTTTGTCGACGTCATAACTTTTATGTTTATCACCGTGTTTTATTCGGGGCTCATGTATACGGTTTACTATAAGGTTATGGGTCTTGAAAGAATGGACCTTCAAAAAGAAGACAAAAATATATGGAGCCGTAAATTCATGAAGAAATCCCAAGGAGGCAAATAATGGAATTTAAGCACGCAACATCAATCGCATTCAGCAATTTCGCGCTTGTTTATAAAATACTTTTATACCTTGCTGTTGTTACGCTTATTGTGGCAGCGCTCGCCTCGCTCATTTTGATACCTATATTTAAAAACTTCATACAAGGCGAGCAGTTTCTGACCCTTGCCGCCAAGCTGCCGGAGTCCATTGAAAAGTTTATGGACGGAAGCCAGAACATAGCGGATACGCTTGACCAGCTTAAGGTGGGGATAACGGACCTTGTTAAATTCGTCCTGTCCTCAGGCGGCTTTATTGCGGCTGTTGTTTGCTCGTGCCTGTTTATTTCATTGCTTTTCCGCATACTGATGACGCTCTGCCAGCTTCCCGTAACGGACATTTTAAACAACTTTATGTCGTCCAACTTAAAATACGGTTTTTTGAGCAATTTTGCGTTCAATTTCAGAAGGTCGGTTTATTATTCTTTGGCAAACAACTTGATAATGCTTCCCGTAAACATCGTTTTTTTTGCCATTTTGTTCTTTTTGGGCTGGGGACTTTTTGAGCTTATCCGCTTCTTTATGTTCCCGATAATTTTTGTATTGGCTATTTTGCTATACACCGTAAGGCAAACCTGTTTTGCGGGATGGCTTCCAAGGCTTGTGTATCACCCCGAGGAGGGTGTATGGACAGCCCTTAAAAACAGCTTCGAAAGCGTAATTAAAAACAGAAAAGAACTCATGATGGCATACAGCACAACTTTCTTTATCATGTATTCGATGCTGGCGGCTTTCAGCATATTTACCTTTGGAATAGCGCTGTTTGTTTTGCCCGCTTTTTGCTATGTTATCCTGCGCACGGTAGAGCTTGTCGTATATTATAAGAACAACAGTTTAAAATTCTACTCCGACCAGCTTACAATAGTGGACACGGTTGAGATTGGACATAGAGAAGGAGAGCAGGAACAAATGGATGAAAGCGCAAATGCCGTCGCTATTGAAAACATTCTTTCTGACTCTGAAACAATCAACCAAGATAAAGCGGACAACACTAAAGAATAAAATAAACCATAATTAGAAAATATATAAAAATGCAATAATTGAGTTGACAGTAAAAAAGTATGGCTACCGCCATACTTTTTATATTTAAGCTAAAAATAGAGTTTGGTATAATTGCCGCATTGTTTTTTATAATACTTACCGATTGTCAATCAAGATTATATATTCCTGTTTTATAAACTTTAACAATATTTGTTTAGTTATTATTGTTACTCTAGCTTTTTAATTCTGTTTAGGCACTAATATACCAGCCTTAAATCTTGTTTAAGTATTAAATAGCTTTTAAATCCTGTTTAGTACTATTTAGGCATTGTTTAATTAGTTTTTCAAATTTAAATTAGACTTTATCTTCTTTGTAGCGGCTGTAAGTTTAATAATTTGTATCTTGGCTGTAATTGGTGCTACAAGTTTAATATGTCTTGGCTGCGATTTAATAATCCGAAAGGAACAAAACCCCGAGGTATCTCGGGGTTTTGGAGCTGATGGGGGGAATCGAACCCCCGACCTATTCATTACGAGTGAATCGCTCTACCGACTGAGCCACATCAGCAAGCGCTATTGTATTTTAGCAAACAATGATTAAAAAATCAAGAGAATTTAAGTTAAAATCAAATTTGGATTTTTTTAAAAATGATTAAAAAAATATATAAAAATTTTTAAAAAATTTGCATATTTAGTTGACTTAAGTCTAAAATAGTAGTAAACTGCTAGCAGATGAACGAATAGACTGCTAACAGAAGCAAAAAAAAATTGCCAGGTAATTAAAATGCCCAAGGAGCTTTCGGAAAGGAAAAATAGAATAATCAAGTATTTGGTTGAAGATTATATCTCCTCGGCTCGGCCCGTTTCAAGCGGAGATATACAATCCAAATACATGCCCGAAATCAGCTCCGCTACAATAAGAAGCGAGCTGAACGCTTTGGAAGCCTTGGGTTACATCCATCAGCCTCACGCTTCGTCGGGAAGGGTGCCGCTGCCTGAAGCTTATAAGCTTTATGTCGAGCAGGTGCTTGAAAGCTGCGAGTTTGCGGGCGGCGATTTGGAGCTTTTATCCGACCGCTTTCAAAGGATACTGGGCGATATAAGAAAGCTTTCGGAAGAAGCCGCAAAAATCATAAGCGATAAGACAAACTACGCCTCCGTTTTTGTTGCCAACAACATAAAAGATGTGGAGATAATCGAAATCAAGCTGGTTCCGTTAAAGAACCGCGAAGCGCTGGTGATTATTCTGACCGACAACGGGATAATCAGCGACAAAACCGTAAAACTTCCTCAGCAGTCTCAGCCGAATGAAGTTGAAACGGCATCTAATGTGCTAAACAACATTTTCTCAGGAAAATCTTTATCTGAGCTTTGCGGAATAGAAGAGCAGATAAACGAAGAAATTAGGGGATACGAAAGCCTGTTTTACAGCGTGCTTGAGATAATAAAAGAATACGACAACAAGAACAAGCAGTCGGTTGCCGTGGAGGGAGCACTGAAAGTTTTGGACTATCCCGACCAAAGCCCAGAAGAGGCAAAAAAGTTTCTTTCGGTAATCAGCGACAGCGAAAGCGTAAAGGAAATTGTCGCAGGCGACGGTAACGACATCGAATTCACTTTAAAGATAGGAAAAGACGATACGGGCGAGATAGGTCAGTGCGCTATCGTCACGGCGGAATACAGAATTAACGGAAAAATTGTTGGGCACGCGGGAGTTATCGGCCCTGAGAGAATGGATTACAAAAAGGTTATCAGCGTGCTAAGCGGAATAAAAAAATCGCTTGAGAATGTAATGGAAAACGAGCAGACGGAGGATATCGAAGATGGAAAAAAACGATGAGATGAATTTAAACGAACAATCGACAACCGAAAAAAACGATGAGATGAACTTAAACGAACAATCCGAAAACATAAGCGAAAATAATAAAAAAGAAACCGTAAGCGAACCCAAGTCCGAAAAAGAGGGAATGAGCCCAGAAGAATACATCGGTTTTTTGGAAGGAGAGCTCGCTAAGACCGCGGCGCTGGCAGACGATTTCAAGGCTATTAGCCAAAGGCTTAAGGCGGACTTTGAAAACTACAAAAAAAGAAACGCCTCGCTTGCCGACGAGATGAAAAAACTGGGACAAGCCTCGGTGTTTGAGAAACTGCTAGATGTTCTTGACAACCTTGGCAGAGCAAAAGAAATGATAAAGGACGAAAGCTCTTACAAAGGCTTTGAGCTTATCGAAAGGGATATTCTAACCATATTTGAAAAGTTCGGCGTTAAAGAGATTGAGGCTGAAGGAAAAGAGTTTGACGCCAGATATATGAACGCCGTTATGCGTGAAGAAAACCCCGAAATGTCGGGAAAGGTTTTGCAGGTATTATCAAAAGGATATATGTTCGGTGACTTTGTCTTGCGTCACGCAATGGTAAAGGTAGCCGGCTAAAAATAAAAAATAAGTTAAAAGGAGATATATTATGGCAAAGATAATCGGAATAGACCTAGGAACAACCAACTCTGTTGTAGCCGTAATGGAAGGCGGCTCGCCCGTCGTTATCCCCAATTCCGAGGGTTCAAGGACAACGCCTTCGGTAGTTGCGTTCGCTAAGGACGGCGAAAGGCTGGTAGGCGACGTAGCCAAGCGCCAGGCTGTTGCAAACCCCCAGCGCACCATTATATCCATTAAGCGCGACATGGGAACCGATAAAAAAGTCCATATCGACGACAAAAGCTATACTCCTCAGGAAATTTCGGCAATGATATTGATGAAGCTCAAGCAAGATGCCGAAAAATACCTTGGTGAGAAGATTACAAAGGCAGTTATTACAGTTCCCGCGTATTTCTCGGACAGCCAGCGTCAGGCCACAAAGGATGCGGGCAGAATAGCCGGCCTTGAAGTTTTGAGAATCATCAACGAGCCTACCGCGGCGGCTCTTGCATACGGCATAGATAAAGAGGAAAACAAGGCTCAAAAAGTTCTCATCTATGACCTTGGCGGAGGCACTTTCGACGTATCCATTCTTGAAATCGGTGACGGCGTGTTTGAAGTTCTTGCCACCTCCGGCAACAACAGGCTGGGCGGCGACGACTTTGACCAAAGGATTATGGACTGGGTTGTATCCGAGTTCAAGTCGCAAGAGGGCATTGACCTCTCGCTTGACAAGATGGCAATGCAGAGAGTAAAGGAAGCCGCGGAGAAAGCAAAAATCGAGCTTTCCGGCGTAACCAAGACAAGAATCAGCCTGCCGTTTATCGCTATGGCTGACGGTCAGCCCAAACACCTTGACATTGAGCTTACCCGCGCCAAGTTCGACGCCATGACCGAAGACCTTGTTCAAAAGACGCTTGTTCCCACTAAGCAGGCGATTAAGGATGCGGGCATATCCTTTGACCAGATTTCAAAGGTAATTCTTGTAGGCGGTTCCACAAGAATTCCCGCGGTATATGAGGCAATAAAGAACCTCACGGGCAAAGAGCCTTACAAGGGAATCAACCCCGACGAGTGCGTAGCCATCGGCGCTGCCATTCAAGCGGGCGTTCTCGGCGGCGAGGTTAACGATATGGTACTTTTGGATGTCACCCCGCTTTCGCTCGGCATCGAAACGCTCGGCGGCGTGTTTACAAAGCTTATCGAAAGAAACACAACAATTCCTACCTCCAAGTCGCAAATATTCTCTACCGCATCCGACTATCAGACCTCGGTTGACATCCATGTTCTGCAGGGCGAAAGACAGTTTGCGAAAGACAACAAAACGCTTGGAAGGTTTGAGCTGACAGGCATTCCCCCGGCGCCCAGAGGAGTTCCCCAGATTGAGGTAACCTTTGACATCGACGCCAACGGCATAGTTTCCGTTAAGGCTATCGACAAGGGCACGGGCAAGTCGCAGGCGATAACCATTACCGCCTCGAGCAACCTCTCGGAGGAAGATATTCAAAAGGCGGTAAAGGAAGCGGAGAAATACGCCGAAGAAGACCGCAAGCGCAAAGAAGTTGTCGACATGAAAAACAACGGCGAGCAGCTTGTTTTCAGCATCCAAAAGTTTGTAAAAGAAAACGGCGAGAAGCTCTCCGACGACGACAAGAAAGCTCTTGAGGACGCTTCGAAAGAGGCGGGCGAGGCAATAAGCAAAGCGGAAAGCGTTGAGGATGTGAAAGCGGCTATCGAAAAACTTTCAAAAGTATCAGACCCGATTTTCACAAAGTTCTACAAGGAGAACCCCTCGGCCGCAGGCAATCCCGACGACCAGCCCCTCAACGGCACAGTATCCGACGACAACATGACTCCCCCCGAAGGCGGCTGGAACTAACAACAATTAAAACGCCTGCCGCCAATAGTGGCGGCAGGCGCGTAAATAAAGTGTATTATGGCGGAAAAAGATTATTATAAAATCCTTGGCGTCGAAAAAAACGCGACGGCTGACGAGATTAAGCAGGCATATAGAAGGCTGGCTAAGCAGTATCACCCCGACGTTTATTCCGGCAGACCCGAGGAAGAGCGCAAAAGGGCGGAGGAGAAGTTTAAGGAAATCAATCACGCTTACGAAATTCTTAGCGACCCCGCAAAGCGTGAAAACTACGACAGGTTCGGAAGCGAAAGCGGCTCTCAGGCGGGCGCGGGCTTTTCGGGGTTTTCAAGCGCGTTTGATTTTGACGACATCATATCCTCCATTTTTTCGGGTTTTGGCGGTATGGGCGGCTCCGCTCGCTCTAGGCGCGGCAACGCTCCCCAAAGAGGACAAGATATTCTTGTCGGCATTACGCTTACCTTTGAGGAGGCTGCTTTCGGATGCGAAAAGACGGTCAGCGTGAAAAGGGTAGAAAACTGTCCGTATTGTCATGGCACGGGCGCAAAAAGCGAAAGCTCATATAAAACATGCCCCACCTGCGGAGGCACGGGACAGATTTCGCAATCGCAAAGAACGCCGTTTGGACATTTTTCAACGGTAACCACATGTTCCACCTGCAAAGGCACAGGTAAAGTCATATCCGAAGTTTGCCCCAAATGCGGAGGTAAAGCAAGGCGCGAACAGGTCCGGGATATAAAAATTAACATCCCCGCGGGCATAGATACCGACCAGAGAATAAACTATTCGGGTGAGGGTCACGCCGGCATAAACGGCGGCGAAAACGGTAACCTTATTGTTCAGATAAAGTTAAAGCCGCACAATCTTTTCACAAGGCGGGGCAGCGACCTCCATATAACCATTCCAATTACCATGGTTGACGCCGCTCTCGGCTGTACGATTTCCGTTCCCACTATGACAAAGCCCACTGAGCTTGACATTCCTGCGGGGACACAATCGGGCGCGCAGTTTAAGATAAAAGACAAAGGGCTTAAGGTGGTAAACAAAAATCTTTACGGCGACCTGATTGTAAAAATCCTTGTGGAAGTTCCAAAAACGCTTACAAGAGAACAAAAGGAGATGCTGAAAAAATTGCAGGCTTCTTTTGAAACCAAGCAGTTTGCCAAGCTGAAAGAATATAAAGACAATCTTTAATACATTTTTAAAAATAATAGCATAGGCAAAAATCATTTTTGATGTATAAAGACGACAAAACCAATAAATCGATTGCGGCTTTTTATGTAATGGCGTAAAATAGCTCTGATGCTATTGCATCGGAGCTTTTTATTAAGAGGAATCATGAAATACAAAAAAATCACCGTTAAAACAGTTCACGAAGACAGCGAGCTTATTGCCGACGCTATGTTTTCGGCAGGCGCGCAGGGCGTAGACATCCTGGACAGGCATGACCTTATCGATGTTCTGTCCTCTAATCTCGGATGGGACTATGTTGACGACAGTCTGCTAGCCGATGATGGCAAAGAAGTTTATGTGTCAACAGTCGTTTATACCGGTCCCGAGGCTTTCATCGACGCACTTAAAGATGAGCTTTCATATCTTC
>JAAZIO010000070.1 GCA_012800805.1 Clostridiales bacterium
TGCGGGCTGCAGAGTCCTCGACGGAAAGATTACAAGGTCGGCTAAGGTAAGGCTGATTCGCAATTCGGCGATTGTTACAGAGTGCGAAATAGCCTCGCTAAAGCACAAAAAAGAGGATGTCAAAGAAATAGCGAAAGGCTACGAGTGCGGTATACTGCTTAGCAACTTCAACGATATAAAAAAAGGCGATATAATTGAAGCTTTCGTCATGGAGCAAATTAAATGAAGATAGAAAGAGTTAACAGTGAGCTTAAAAGACAAATCCAATATGTTATTGACGGTGAAGTTAAAGACCCCCGTATCGGCGGAATGATAACGGTAACGGGCGTTAAGACCACTCCCGACCTTAAATACGCAAAAGTATCGCTCAGCATATTTGGTGATGACGAGGTGGAGAAAAAAGAAGCGTTTGACGCCATTTGCAAAGCAAGCGGCTTTATACGCTCTACGGTTAAAGACCTTGTCAGGCTTAGATATATGCCCGAGCTCCACTTTGTATTGGACAGGTCTATTGAGCACAGTTTGAAAATTAACGAAATTTTGAAATCTTTAAATGCCGAGCATTCAGGGCAGGGCAACGGGGACAGTAATGATAATTGACTTTGACAAAAAAATATCCGAGTTTAAGGATAAAATAAAAAGAGCAGAAACCATTGCTCTTTTTTGTCATTTAAGCCCCGACGGAGATACGATTTGCTCAGCGCTGTCTTTATATTCCGCGCTTAATGCTATGGGTAAAAAATGCTTTTTAATTTGCGAAGACGAGATACCTCAAAGATTTTCTTTTTTAATGAACGGCGCGGTGTTTTTAAAAGAAATTGCTGAAAAGATTGACCTTGCGATATCGGTTGACACAAGCAACCTCTCAAGACTTGGAGCTAACGCTTCGAAAACTTATTTGAAAGCATACGATACGATAGCTATCGACCATCATTTTTCGCACGAGAATTTTGGCTCTTTAACCATACTTGATGAAACTTCGTCTTCATGCTCGGAAATCGTTTTTGATATTATAAAAGAAATTGCGGCACTAAATAGCGAAATCGCTAAGCTTATATTTGCCGGCATGATTTCCGATAACGGCTGTTTCCTTTTCTCATCGGTTTCGTCAAAGACCCATGCGGTAGCGTCCGAGCTGTATAAATACGATTTTGATAAAGAAAACATAATTTATAACATTATCAGAAAGCAAACGCTGCCGGCATTCAATTTAACCAACAGGGTCTTGTCCAAGTGCCGTTTTTACGAAGATGACAAAATTGCCATAATCATTTTCCGAGCGGAGGATTTTTTAAGCACACAAACCACCTCCGCCGACACGGAAGGAATTATATCGCGCCTTATCGACATCGAACCCGTATTGATTGCGTTTGCGATAAGCGAAGTCAACGAGTTTTGCTATAAAGTCAGCGTTCGAACCAAGTCCGACAAAATTAACGCGGCGGAGTGCGCGGCGGTATTCGGCGGGGGAGGGCACGTAAGAGCGGCAGGCTGCAGAGTTCACGGAAGGCTCGAAGATGTGGTGGACAGGCTCATAAAAGCGGGGAAAGATATACTATGAACGGTTTTGTAGTTATAAACAAAAACTCGGGAATATCTTCATCCGATATAGTAATTAAAGTCAGAAACTCACTATCCAAAGCTTTAAACCAAAAGCAGAAAGCGGGCCATCTAGGCACTTTAGACCCTGAAGCCGAAGGTGTGCTTACCGTAGCCTTAGGCTCCGCAACTAAGCTTTTTGACTATTTTTTAAAAAAGACAAAAACTTATATCGCCGATTTTGTCTTTGGCTCCACAACCGATACGCTGGATAGAGCCGGTAAAATTACAAGCGAGGGCGGGCGTATTCCCGATACGGATGAAATTAAAAACGCGCTTTTAGCACTAACGGGCGAGATAAGGCAAGTTCCGCCCGCTTATTCAGCGGTAAGCGTCAACGGCAAAAGAGCATATGAGCTTGCAAGACAAGGTAAGGAAATCGACTTGAAAGAAAAAACGGTGAATGTTTATGAGTTCACCCATCTCATGGCTTTAGACAAAGAAAAACACAGGTTTAAAATAGTCTGCGGCTCTGGAACATATATAAGAAGTCTGGCAAGAGATTTAGCATCAAAGCTTGGCACAGTGGCATATATGAGCGGTCTTCTTAGAACTCAGGACGGCAACTTTACCATCGAAAATAGCGTAACGCTTAAGGAATTTTTGTCTGAGCCTTTAAAATATGTTATTCCCGTTGAAGACGCTTTCTCAAACCTAACAAAAGTAAAATTGGACGACAGCTATATATATAAACTCTTAAACGGCGTTAATTTGGACATCAATCAAATAAAATCCGCTTTAGTAGATTACACATTTAATAATGATATCTTTGCACTATTAAACGGCTCGGATAGCATCATAGGCCTTGGCGAGATAAATAAAGAAAAATTAAAATTGAAATATCGTCTGTTATAAAAGACTAAAAATAATTACTTCAATAAAGACATAAAATCACATATAGCAAATAAGATTATAAGCTTTTATAGATAGCAAAAGTTGCTTATCTTAAATAAAAAAATACTGCTTAGAGCTTAAGTTAATATATATTCAGCTATATATTAAGATGCATTTTTTTGTTTAATAGGGTATTTTATTGATTATTAGCAATGAAAAGTAAAAAACCTAGAGAATGCCTTAAATAATGAATTAAATACAAAGGTAAAAAAAAACTAACGCAAAGCCTTTAATAAAGTAAAAATAAGCTAAAGCAATAATGAAAAACAAAGATAATCTCAGTTAATCACAATCAAGATAAATTAATAATGAAAATTCTATCAATATATGAAAAACTGAATACCCCCATTGTTTTGGGCCTCGGATTTTTTGACTGCGTTCATGTGGGGCATCGCAAATTGATTTACGATGTGATTGCCTTAGCTCTAAAACGCGGCGCAGCTCCGGCTATTTTTACATTTACGGGAAATCCCGAAAAATTCAAATTTGTATCGGTTTATGATTTTGATACGCGCGCTGAGATTTTTAATAATCTTGGTATTGAATACTGCGTTGCGGGCAGTTTTGACGGTGATTTTACAAACCTGTCGGGCGATGATTTTCTAAACATTTTATGTGATAATTTTAATATTAAAGGCATTGTTTGCGGGGCGGATTACAGATACGGCAAAGACGCGGCGCACTCTTTAGCGGAGCTTAAAAAATTCGCCACGCAAAAAAACATAGAACTTAAAATTACGCCGTTTGTAATGAGCGATAACGGGGAGAAAGTTTCAACCGGCATCATTTATAAGCTCTTAAAAGAGGGCAGGCTTGAGGAAGCAAACATTATGCTCGGGACGCCTTATTATGTCAAAGGAACCGTAACAAGCGACTTTAAAAGAGGCAGAAACTACGGCTTCCCAACCGCAAACCTTCACCTTAATAATGTTTTATTGCCGGATGGTGTATACGCCACGCTGTCAAAAACGGAAAGCGGAACGCATATGAGCGTAACAAAAGTTGGCGTAAAGCCCACTTTTGATGACAGCAATAAAACAATCGAAACGCATTTAATTAACTTTGACGGTGATTTATACGGCAAAGAACTGACCGTCTGTTTTTATAAAAAATTAAGGGATATAAAAAAATTCGAAAGCGGGGAAGAGCTGTATAAACAAATAAAAGAAGATATAAAAGCGGCTTCTTCATACTTAAACAATTATATAAACAATGAAAATCAATAATACATAAAACAATTGCTGTTTAATCGCTATGATTAAGCTTTTCGGCATATTAATCATTTACCTAAATATTGCTTAGATTTTGTAAGATTGCATACATTCTTTTGCTAAAAAGATATCGAGGGATTATAATATAAGAGAAAAAACAAAGGAGATATAATTTGTTCGCTAAATTCGGACCCTCAGGAAACTCACAAAGCTTTTTCGATGAAGGTTACACCTCGACGCTCGACACTTTTAAATGGGTGAGCCAAAGAGGCTTGGAGCTTTTTGAATATTCCCTTGGCCGTGGTATAACGATAGGCTCTGCGGCAGCGGAAGTATTTGGCGCGGAAGCCGCAAAATACGGCATCGAAATAAGCGTGCATGCGCCGTATTTTATAAATTTTGCCTCAGATGACCCTATGAAAGCCGAAAAATCAATAGGTTATATCATGTCTTCGTTTAAGATTCTTCGCGCGTTCGGAGGCAAGCGTTGCGTATTCCATGTGGGAACCGAGGGAAAAAGAAACAGATCTGAAGCTTTTTCCGATATCAAGAGAATGTTTGATAGATTGCTTGAAGCAAAATTTGAAAAAGGTTACGATGACTTAATTCTTTGTCCCGAAACCATGGGCAAACTCGCCCAAATAGGCACGGTAGAGGAGATAGCCGAGCTATGCAAAATGGATTCGAATCTTTACCCGTGCGTAGACTTTGGCCATATAAACGCCCGCACAGGCGGCTCACTTAAAACCGAAGAGGACTTTCAAAGAATAATCGATAAATTTTTCGACGAGATAGGCGAAAAGAAAACAAAAAACATGCATGTTCATTTCTCAAAAATCGAATTCGGCGATAAAGGGGAGAAGCGCCATTTAACATTTGAAGACACAATATTCGGGCCGGAGTTTGAGCCGTTTGCAAATGTCATTGTAAAAAACAATCTCACTCCGCATATTCTTTCGGAATCCGCTGGCACCCAAGCCGAAGACGCTCTTTATATGAAAACCGTATACAACGAAATTCTAAAACAAAAATAAATTGTTAAGTCTTAAGCATGATAAAACTAAACCTTACCAATTAAAATGCAATAAGAATGCTTAAAAGAGAAATAAAAATTATAAAAGATGATAATTAAGTTAAAAAAAAAGAAATTTTTTATTAGCTAATAATTAATAAAAAATAATAAATATAAAAATAAAAAAAACAATATTAAAGCACCTGCATTAAATATTTTATTCTAGCAAAAAAAACAATTTAAATTCAAAACAAAATATTTCATAAACTAAATAATTATAAACTAATTAATTTAAAATAATAAACTAATTAATTAAAATAAAAGACTAATCAATTTAATATTTATCTGAATAGCGTTTTAAACAAGCTAGCAACTTAAAAATTTTATTAAAACCATAGGGGATAGACAAAATTCGGTCAGCTAATGTCTGTGGGATGGTGCTTAATAGGTCTGTTTTAATGCTATGTTTATATTTTTATACCGTGTTTTATAGAGAAATTTAAAATATTGTTAAATCCTTAATGGTGAGATATAAATTATTTAGAAATAACAGTGAATTATAATATCAATTAATACGCAATCAATTTATCAA
>JAAZIO010000071.1 GCA_012800805.1 Clostridiales bacterium
CGTCTTTTAGCTGGTCGGATACTCCGAGAGTGATTGCCGCCGTCATCTGGTTGACAAGCACCTGACGATGCTGAGCGATGCCGAGGTGTATGCCGTAGCCAAACTCGGCATTGTCTTCAAACAGGCTGTTCGCCCAAGCGGGGCCGTGTCCCTTGTCGTTTACGGTGTAGGGGCAGGTCGGGGCGCTTCCGCCGTAGATTGAAGAGCAGCCCGTGGCATTGGCGATAACCATTCTGTTGCCAAAAAGCTGGGTGAGGAGCTTGACATAGGGAGTCTCGCCGCAGCCCGCGCAAGCGCCGGAGAACTCGAACAAGGGCTTTTTGAACTGGCTGCCCTTAACGCTGTCTTCTTTGAACTGAGCGGAAGTTTCCTTAAGGGATGCAGCGTAGTCCCAGTTTGCGCTCTCTTTAGCGATAGCTTCTTCGATGGGAACCATCTTAAGCGCTTTTTCTTTGGCGGGGCAAACGCCTACGCAGTTCGTGCAGCCCGTGCAGTCGAAGGGGCTGACCTGAATACGGTACTGATATCCCTTGAAGCCTTGAGCGTCCTTTGTGACAAATCCTTCGGGCTTGTTCTTGAGCTCTTCCTCGGTTGCCAGAACGGGACGGATAACCGCGTGCGGGCAAACGAATGAGCAGCGGTTGCACTGTATGCATTTTTCGGGAATCCATTCGGGAACATTGACGGCGATACCGCGTTTTTCGAACTTGGAGGTGCCGACGGGAACGACTCCGTCCGGTGAGAACGCCGAAACGGGAAGGTCATCGCCCTTTTGAACGAGAATGGGATGGATGAACTCTTTAAAGTATTTATCCTCGGGCAGGGCAAGGGGCTCGGCGCCTTCCGTTGTTGTTGCCCAGCTTTCGGGATAGTTGATTTGCTTAAGACCGGTGATGGCGTTGTCTATGCAGGCGAGGTTCATATTGACGACAGCGTCACCCTTTCTGGCGTAAGTCTTTCTTACGGCGTCTTTCATATATTTCTCGGCTTCTTCGTAGGGTATGATGTTTGCAAGCTTGAAAAACGCGGCCTGCATTACGGTGTTTACGCCCTTTGTGGAGCCGAGGTCCATAACGACCTTAAGACCGTCAAGAACAAAGAATTTGATTTTTTTCTTCGCTATCTGGTTCTTTACGACAGCGGGCAGGTATTTATCGATTTCCTCAACGGGCCAGCTGCAGTTAAGAAGGAAAGTGCCGCCCTCTTTGAGGTCTGAGAGCATATCATAGCGCAGAATGTAGCTTGCGTTATGGCAGGCGACGAAGTCCGCTTGGTCGATAAGGTATGTCGCGCGTATGGGCTTGTCACCGAAACGGAGGTGTGATACGGTGATGCCGCCGCTCTTTTTGCTGTCATAGACAAAGTATGCCTGGGCGTATTTGTCGGTGTGGTCGCCGATAATCTTGATGCTGTTCTTGTTGGCGCCGACGGTGCCGTCCGAGCCGAGGCCATAGAACTTGCAGGAAATGGTTCCCTTGGGAGCGGCGTCTATTTTTTCCTCAACGGGGATGGAGGTAAAGCTTACGTCGTCGTTGATGCCGACGGTGAAGCGAGTCTTGTTGGCTCCGCCCATGTTCTTGTAAACGGCGTTGACCATCGAAGGATTGAATTCCTTGCTGCCAAGGCCGTATCTGCCGCAAAGAACTTCGATGCCGCTGACACCCTGCTGTTCGAGGGCGGCCACAACGTCGAGATACAAAGGCTCGCCGTGCGCTCCGGGTTCTTTGGTTCTGTCAAGAACGGTGAGGTATTTAACTGTCTTGGGGAGTGCGTTAACAAACGACTTGGCGCAGAAAGGACGATAGAGGCGCACCTTTAAGACGCCGACTTTCTCGCCTTTTGCCATGAGGTAGTCAACAGTCTCTTCAACCGCTTCGCAGCCGCTGCCCATAAGTACGATAACCTTTTCGGCGTCGCTTGCTCCGTAGTAGTCAAAGAGGTGATATTGTCTGCCGGTGATTTTGTAAACGTCGTCCATAACCTTTTGGACGATTTCGGGAACGGCGTCGTAGTATTTGTTCGCCGCTTCACGGTTTTGGAAGTATATGTCGGGGTTTTGAGCCGTGCCCTGCTGGTGAGGATGCTCGGGGTTGAGAGCGCGGGCTCTGAACTTTTCGATGTCGTTAAAGTCAACGATTTTCGCCATTTCCTCGTATTCGATACCGTCGATTTTGCTGACTTCGTGAGAAGTTCTGAAACCGTCGAAGTAGTGGAGGAAAGGCACGCTTGAACGGAGCGTCGCGACATGTGAGACAAGCGCGAGGTCCATAACTTCCTGGACCGACGCGGATGCCATCATCGCGAATCCCGTCTGACGGCAAGCCATGACGTCCTGATGATCGCCGAAAATGGAAAGGGCGTGAGCGGCAAGAGCGCGGGCGGAAACATGGAACACGCAGGGAAGAAGTTCGCCCGAAATCTTGTACATGTTGGGAATCATGAGAAGCAGACCCTGGCTGGCGGTAAAGGTGGTGGTCATCGCGCCTGCGGCAAGCGAACCGTGAACGGCGCCCGCGGCACCCGCCTCAGACTGCATCTCTACGATGCGGGGGACATTGCCCATGAGGTTCTTCCTTCCTTGAGCTGCCCATTCGTCGCAGCTTTCCGCCATCGGAGATGAAGGAGTGATGGGGTAAATGGCGGCTACATCCGAAAACGCATACGCAACATGCGCCGCGGCGGTATTGCCGTCAATTGTCATTTTTTTCATAAATACCTCCGTTGTGGTTTAATCGTTTTGTCTATAATGTTTATAATTACTTAATAAGCATGATAATTATATATCTTTACATATACTTAGTCAACACAAACACGCCCATTTTGGATAAAGGGCGGTTTAATTATTAGGGTAAATCGTTTTACCATTTTTAATACCTATGCTATAATACGTCTATGCCGATTATAGAGCTTAAAAATGTTTCTTATACTTACGACGATGCCGACTCCCCGAATAAATTTGCGCTTGAAAAAATCAATCTCAAAGTGGAAGAAGGGGAGTTTGTCGCGCTGCTCGGCGCAAACGGCAGCGGAAAATCCACCCTGGCTAAGCTCTTAAACGGCCTTTACACCCCTTACAGCGGAAATGTCATAGTAAACGGGGTGGACACGCTCGACGAAGAGCGCATTTTCGAGGTCAGAAAGTGCGCGGGAATGGTCTTTCAAAACCCCGACAACCAGATGGTCGCGACGATTGTCGAAGACGACGTGGCGTTCGGCCCCGAAAACCTCGGCGTTCCTCGGGAGGAGATAGTAGAAAGAGTAAATTTTGCCTTGGACGCCGTCGGGATGGGCGAGTTCAAAAAAAACTCCGCCCACAGGCTCAGCGGCGGACAAAAGCAAAGGGTCGCAATCGCGGGGGTTTTGGCAATGCGCCCCAAAATCATTATTTTTGACGAAGCCACCTCCATGCTTGACCCAAAAGGCAGGAAAGAGGTTTTATCCGTCGCGAAAAAACTAAACAAAGAAGGCATCACGATAATTCATATCACTCACAACATGGACGAAGTGGCGTTTGCTGTAAGGGCGGTTTGCCTTAAAGAGGGCAGAATCGTTTTTGACGGCGCGCCAAGAGAGCTTTTTTCGCGCCCCCAGACTTTAATTGAATGCAAGCTTTCCCCTCCGCCCGTAAGCGAGCTGGCAAGGCTGCTTAAAGCGGGCGGAATGAACATCGACGCAGGCGTGTTGGACGAGGAAGAGGTGACGGAGGCCATATGCCGGCTGCTGTAGAAATTACAAACCTATCCTACACATACTCAAAGAAAACTCCCTACGAAAAAAAGGCGCTTGAGGGAATTTGCTTTAGCGTTGAAAAGGGGGAGTTTTTCGGCATTGTCGGTTCAACGGGAAGCGGAAAATCGACACTGATTTCACACCTTAACGGGTTATTGAAAAAGCAGCAGGGAAGCGTAAAGATAAACGGCCTTGAGGTGGAAAAGAAAAACCTTAAAGCCGTCCGCTCCATGGTGGGTATGGTTTTTCAATACCCCGAATGTCAGCTTTTTGAAGAAACCGTTTATAAGGATGTCGCTTTCGGGCCCAAAAACCTAAGGCTTCAAAAGGATGAAATTGACCTTAGAGTCAAAGAAGCCTTAAACCTTGTTGGGCTTGATTTTGACAAATACGCCGAGCGCTCGCCCTTTGAGCTTTCGGGCGGGGAGAAAAGAAGGGCGGCGATAGCGGGCGTCCTTGCAATGCGGCCGGAGATTCTGGTTTTGGACGAGGTCGCGGCGGGGCTTGACCCCGAAGGAAAGAAAGATATACTGGCGCTTGTGAAAAGGCTGCAAAAAACGATGTGTCCCACCGTCATATTCATATCGCACAACATGGACGATGTAGCCTCACTTTGCGACAGGGTGGCGGTGTTAAACGACGGCAGGCTTTTAACCGTGGGAGAGCCGAGGGCGGTTTTTTCGGACGCTAAGGCGATAATCGAAGCGGGGCTTGAGCTTCCCACGGCGACGCTCATTCAAAAGAAGCTCGAAAATAAGGGAATTAATTTTTCAAAAACCGCGATAAAAATTGAAGAGCTTGCCCAAATGCTTTTGGAAAGGAGAGCGAACAGTGTTTCGTGACATCACTTTGGGTCAATATTATCCCGCGAATTCCGCTGTCCACAGGCTGGACCCAAGGACAAAGATTCTCCTTACGATTTTTTACATCGTCGGGGTATTTTTCATAAAGACCTATTTTTCATACGCCGTTACGATTTTGTTTTTGACGTCGGTGATACTTATATCAAAAATCCCCGTTTTATCGGTGCTGAAATCAATCAGAGGAATATTATTTTTGGTGCTTTTCGCGTCCGTGTTAAACCTCTTTTTCGTGTCCAGTGGCGAGGTGCTCTTTGAGAGCTGGATAACCCCGAGATGGGTTTTCAGAATAACCATGGACGGGGTGCACTACTCGATAAAACTGACGCTTAGGCTCATCCTTTTGGTGACGGGAGCTTCCTTGCTGACTTTCACCACCACGCCCGTGGAGCTTACCGACGGCATGGAAAGTCTGATGAGCCCGCTTAAGCTTATAAAGGTTCCCGTCCACGACATAGCGGTTATAATGTCGATTGCTTTAAGGTTCATCCCGACGCTTCTTGACGAAACAAACAAAATCATGAACGCCCAAAAGGCGCGCGGGGCCAGCTTTGACACGGGCGGCATCGTAAAGAGGGCAAAAGCCCTGCTGCCCATACTTATACCGCTTTTTGTCAGCTCGTTCAGAAGAGCCGACGAGCTTGCTTTCGCAATGAACGCAAGGTGCTACAACGCAACCGACAAAAGAACCAAAATGAAAGAGCTGAAGTTTTCCTTAAAAGACCTCATCGCTTTAATACTGGTGCTTGCGTTTCTCACTGTCGTATTCTTGGACCGCTATTATTTTATGGGCATAGATTCACTGCTTTTCCCGGGGGTGCTGCGGTGCGCTATCTTATAACCGTGGAATACGACGGCACAAACTATGTCGGCTGGCAAAAGCAGACCAACGGTATCTCGGTTCAGGAAGTTTTGGAAAACGCGCTAGGCAGGCTGTTTTCAAAAGACACCCCCTGCACGGCCGCGGGAAGAACCGACGCAGGAGTTCACGCGCTCGCTCAGGCGGTTCATTTCGACGCCGACACATCTATTCCCACCGAGAAAATTCCATTCGCCCTAAACACGCTTTTGCCCGACGATATCTCGGTTAAAAGCATAAGAGAGGTGCCGGGGGACTTTAACGCAAGATACAGCGCTAAAAAAAAGACATACAGATATTCCATCTATGTGTCTCCGCACCGTCTTCCTTTGCTTGAAAGGACGCACGCGCACTGCGTAAAACCGCTTGACATTGATGAAATGAAAAAGGCGGCGGAGCACATAAAGGGAGAGCACGATTTTTCCGCTTTTGAGGCGGCGGGCGCGGTCGTAAAGAGCAAGGTAAGGACAATTTACTCACTTAACATCGAACAAAAAGGCAACGAGGTTACAATCACCGTTACGGGAAACGGATTTTTGTACAACATGGTAAGAATCATAGCCGGCACTTTGATGTATGTCGGGCTTCACAAGCTCTCGGCGGACGATGTCAAAACAATAATCGACAGCCGAGACCGCACGGCCGCGGGCAAGACGCTTCCCGCAAAGGGCCTTATGCTTGTTTCGGTGGAATATGAAATATAGCTTAATCGCTTGACAGAAATTTTTTAATTTTATATTATTATTAAGCTTTGTATAGAATCGGCATATTGTGTGGACCAGCCCCCCGCGCGATGGCCGAAATATACGCCAGCGAAAATTTTCGGAGGAAAACCATGGGCAAAGAATTTGCTAACAACAACAAAACATACATGGCCAAAGCCGAAGATGTCGAGAGAAAATGGTATATAGTCAATGCCGAGGGCATCGCGCTCGGTAGACTTGCCTCACAGGTTGCCATGATTCTCGCGGGCAAAAACAAGCCTACCTACACTCCTCATGTAGACTGCGGCGACCATGTTATCATAATTAATTGCGACAAAGTACTTTTAACAGGTAAAAAACTTGAACAAAAATATTATCGTTATCACACCGGCTACATCGGCGGTTTAAAAGAGATTCAATACAAAAAGCTCATGAGCGAAAAGCCGGATTTTGCGGTCTACAGGGCCATTAAGGGCATGCTTCCCAAGACTCCTCTCGGCAGAAAGATGCTGACGAAGCTCAGAGTTTACAAGGGCAGCGAACACAATCACCAGGCTCAACAGCCGATTGAGCTTAAAATCGAAGGCTAAGAGGTGACTTATGGCGACGAAGAAATCCAAGAAAATACAGTATCTCGGCACAGGCAGAAGAAAGAGCGCGGTTGCTCGCGTTCGCCTCATTCCCGGCGGAGAGGGCAAAATCATAATCAACGGAAGAAGCGTGGAGGAATACTTCCCCCTCGATGTAACCCGTTACATCGTGTCCCAGCCGCTTGAGGTTACAAGCACCACCGATAAGTTCGATGTGTTCGTAAACGTCAAAGGCGGCGGATTCACAGGTCAGGCGGGCGCTATCCGCCACGGAATAGCCCGCGCGCTCTGCACGGTTGACACCGAAGCTTATCGTCCTTCGCTTAAGAAAGCCGGTTTCTTGACCCGCGACCCAAGAGTCAAAGAAAGAAAGAAATACGGCCTGCACAAGGCAAGAAAAGCGCCTCAGTTCTCAAAGCGTTAACGAAAATACAGCGCCGCTTACGCGGCGCTTTGTTTTTATTTAAGAACAATTTTAATTCAAACTTTTGTTAATTCAGGTAGCGTTTTTTTGCTGTAATCAGCACAAATTTTTCAAAAATACGAACAATTTTTAATACAAAAAGAACATAAACGATGCTCTTTTTGATGTATTATTAAAAATATACGATGCTCTTTTAATATACTACGAATCAAGCTGTTTTTTTAAAGAGTTATCAGCCTATAAGCAATTCCGATACTTTTGTTTATAAATAAATTGAGCAGCTTAAATTGAAGGTGTTATCAGCAAATTTCTTGCAAAATGTATTTTTGATAATTGAAACGCTATTAAAGCCATAATTGAAAAAGGATAGTATAAAAAGTGTTAAAAGCGTATTGGCGGTATGCTCAAAACGAATTAAAGACATAATTGAAAAAATAAAAAGGTTAATCAGCTTATGGGCGGTATGTTCAATACGCCATAAAACCAAAGTTGTAATATTGAAGTCGATTAAAAGAATAGAAAAAAAGAATAAGCCATATGCTCTTTAAAAAGTTGGCAGCTAATTCAGCAGGTTTTTATTGAAAGCGGGTTTACGGTAAATAAAGCAAGCAATTATATCTAATTTAGAAACATAATTTTTATTTGACCCTGTTTATAATAAATAAAAAAGCATACCGTGCGGTATGTTTTTAATTATATTTTTTTTAAGAATAATGTTCCTTACTGCAAGAGCGTTCTTTTGTCTTTTTGATAATTTTTCGCAAACAGCGAAAGCTCTCCGTCTTCGGTTAGAGTGCCAAGTATTATGTCCTTTGCCTCCTCATACCCTTGCGTTTTTAGCTGCTCTTTAAGCCACGCCTCATCCTTGTTCATGGCGTCAAGGTTGCCCTTTAATATCTTGCCGTCGATTATCACATAAGACTCAAGCGAAGAATTCTCCGCCGTAAGCTTAAGGTCTGCAACCGTTACGGTTTTTGCGTATGCCTTTGGCATGATGGAAAGTTTACCGTTTGTTTCAAAAACAGCGTATTGGATGTCGCTCACGCTGAAATAGCCTTGGTTTCTCAGCTCTCTCAACAGGTCGTTGACATTAAGCCTTGCCCTTTTCAAATTTTTATACATAATAACGCCTTCTTCAATCAGCATATGAGCTTGCCCCGTTATAAATCTTCTCATAAACATGCTTCTTTCGGTAAGAAAGCTAATCAAAAGGTCGCAAAGGGCAAAAACGGCAAGGGCGATAAGGCCGTATTCTATCGGCATGGTTTCGTCGATGGCAATCGCGCCCGCTATGGAGCCTATGGTTATTCCCGAAACATAATCGTAAAAAGTAAGCTGAGAAATCTGCTTGGAGCCTACGATTTTTGTTATTAAAATCATGAAGCCAACCATAATAAGGCTTCGAACGACTATCATCAAGTATCCCATGCCTGAAATTATTGACCTTGCTCAAAATTTAAAACATTTTATGCCGCTCATTTCTTAATAAAAAGCATTTATAATCATGTTTAAATAATCAAAAATAAGCATGCTTGCAAAAAACAAAAGAAACCTTGTTTGACTTAATTTAAATTTTAGTAAAATATCACTTTTTTTCGGCATATTTTAATATTAGCGGTTTTATAAGATGATTAAAAGAAAAGCATTTGCCTTATCTGCTGTATTAATCTTGCTGATTGCCCTAAGCCTTTCTTTTGCGGCATGCGACGATACGGAGCAGAATGAACAAAAAGGTTTGCCCGATATCGTAAACATACCCGAGGGTCTTTTTATAAAAGACAGGAAAGTCATAAATTATAACGGCAGCGCGGAAAACCTTGTAATCCCTGCGGGCGTTACGGAAATCGACGCCTGGGCGTTTTGGGATTGCGCGAGTTTAAAAACGGTTTTCATCCCGTGGACGGTTGAGGCTATAGGTTATGAGGCCTTTAAGGGCTGCTCAAATCTTGAAACCATATACTGCGAGTTTTCCATCCAGCCGGTAACTTGGAGCAAATACTGGAAGAGCGGCTGCGGCGCGAAAATAGTCTGGGATGCAAAGCCAAATTAAAAAAACCGTAAAAGATACGGTTTTTTGTTTTCTTTTTTTCGGCAAAATTACGGCTTAAAGCATGAGGGAAATAAATTGTAAAAAGATATTTAAGTTTTAATCGTAGTTCACGGTTGAAACCGTGGCTATAGAGGCTATAGCCTCGCCGTCTCCAATTCTGCCCACTCCCTCGTTGGTTGTCGCGGTTATGCCTATTTTTGACATGGGGACGCATAAAAGCTTTGACAGATTAAGTCTCATCTCGTCGATGTAAGGGTATAACATGGGTTTTTCCGCGATAATGGTTAATGACGCGTTTATTATTTTAAAGCCTTTTTCTTTAACGATATCAAGCACCCTTTTTAACAAAATCGCGCTGTCAGCGCCTTTATAGGCGGGGTCCGTATTCGGAAAAAGATGCCCTATATCTTTAAGACCTGCCGAGGAGAGCAATGCGTCCATTAAAGCGTGGATAGCCACGTCGCCGTCGGAGTGCGCCTCAAATGATTTGCCAAAGGGGATAAATACGCCGCAAAGTTTTATGCCGTTACCTTCCTTAAGCTTATGAATGTCGTAGCCGACGCCCGAAAAAGTCTGCCCGAGGTCTCGCGCGGTTGTGATTTTTATGTTTGAGGGGTCGCCATCGACAAGCGCCGCTGCCTTTTTCAGATATTTTTCGTATACCGAAAGGTCGTCGGAATAGTCGCCCTCCCGCATGGAGTATGCCTTTTTTAGCTCGCAATACTTAAAGCACTGCGGGGTTTGCACCAGTCTGAAGTCATGGCGGTGCAAAGAAGAGGGAAAGCCTTCAGCCCTTATTATCGAGTCTATCAGCGGAATTACGGGAACAGCCGCTCCGTGCTCAATCGCCGCGTTTAAAACTTTTACGATAAGTTCTTTTTTTATAAATGGGCGCGCCCCGTCGTGAACCATGACAAAGTCGCAGTCGTCCTCAAGGGCTATCAGCGCTTTATGAACCGTTTCGCTCCTGCTGTTTCCGCCGTGCGTGACCACTATTTTGTTGGTAAAGATTTTATAATAGTCCAGCGCCGCAAACAGCTCGTCCGAAAAAGAGGAGTTTACGGCAATCACTATCCTTGAAACTTCGTCAATTTCCAAAAACGGCTTTATAGCCTCAACAACCACGACGGAATCGCCGACTTTTTCAAAAAGCTTGTTTTTGCCGTATCTTGAGCTAACTCCTGAAGCGGGGATAATGACATTAATTTTCACAAGGTATCCTCCGAAATTTTATACATGACTTCGGGA
>JAAZIO010000072.1 GCA_012800805.1 Clostridiales bacterium
ACTCTTTTAGGCAT
The DNA here is from genome assembly GCA_012800805.1 of Clostridiales bacterium. Lineage (GTDB taxonomy): Bacteria > Bacillota > Clostridia > Christensenellales > CAG-917 > JAAZIO01. The sequence continues at coordinate 15 of JAAZIO010000072.1, forward strand.
AGTTCCCTCAATATTATAGTCTTTTGTTTTACATGATTAGCTATCTAGTATTATAATCAAAAACCATAAAATCAAGTAAGACCTTTAAAAGATAGCAAAAAAATCATGCCAAAACAATTAAATCTTGTAGATTTTCATCTGTTTTCAATATTTTGGTTTTTTCGCGTTTTTAAACTATTGATTTCCTCTTTTTTTGATATGGCAGAAATTTTTTTGCGCGAAAAAATTTTGCCGAAAAAATAAAACGCGCTCTGGACGCGTTAAATTTTGTAAAGTTCGTCGCCGTAGCGGTCTCCTCCGTCGGCAAGAACAGCTACCACTTTTCCGCCGCCTGCCTTTTCCGACACAAGCTCGGCGGCCGCAAGCACAGCGCCGGAGGACAGCCCCACTTTTCTCTTTGAAGATTTATAAAACCATTTCACATAGTCAATGGCGTCCTGCGTCTTTATGTCTATTATTTTATCAAGCATTTCCACATTCAGCAGTTCGGGAACAAAGTTCGCGCCGATGCCTTGGATTCCGTGATGGCCTAAAACGCCCTTGGTTAGAAGAGGGCTTTCGAAAGGCTCCACTCCGCAAACTTTGCAGTCAAGCCCGTTTTGATTTATATAGTGCTTGATTCCCATCGTGGTTCCGCCAGAGCCTATTCCCGCAACTATCCACTTAACATCGGGACACTGCTTGAATATTTCGGGCGCGGTGGTCATAACGTGTGCGAGCGCGTTGCCGGGGTTTGAAAATTGTCTTACATAGTAATATCCGTATTCTTTTTCAAGCTCGCTGGCCTTTTGCTCCGCTCCTTTCATGCCTTGGCCGGAGGGAGTGAGTATCACTTCAGCGCCGTATGACTTAAGCAGCTCTCTTCTTTGAACGGTCATGGTTTCGGGCATGGTGAGAACGCACTTTATGCCAAGCTCGCGGGCGATGTAGGCAAGACCTATGCCCGTGTTTCCGCTTGTCGCCTCCAAAACAACGTCGCCCTCTTTTAGCTTGCCCTCCTTGTAGGCGCGCATAAGCATATAGAGCGCCGCTCTGTCTTTTATGCTACCTGCGGGATTTTCGCTCTCAAGCTTTGCGTAAACGTTGTCTATCTTGGTGCGGATAAGCGGTGTGTTTCCGATTTTTTCTTTAAGCGCGGCAAATTTTTCAATCATCGAAGAACCTCGTGTCTGTAATGAACGCATCGGCGTTTGCCCTTGCGTGTTCAAGATGTTTTTGGTTTCTTATGGTCCAGGCAAAGATGGGCATTCCCGCCTCTTTGCCATATTTGGTCATTTTGGACGGGATGTCCATTACATAGTATGTAATGAAATCGGGATTCACTTTTTTTATCCTTGATACGCTGTTCAGATACAGCCCGTAAAAACCGATAAAGCCCGCTCTTCTGTAATTTAAACTTATAAGGCCTAAGGGGTAATCGCACTTTTTTGAAAGATATTTAATAACCCCGCGGCTAAACGACTGTATCGCGACTTTGCCGCTGTAACCATCAAGAGTTTTCAAAAGGTCGTCGCAAAGCTTTTTATAGGAAAACATAACCTTAACTTCAATAAGCAGACCCACTTTGCCGTCAACAAGTTCCAAAACCTCTTTTAGGGTGGGGATTTGATGCTCGGTGCCCTTAAGCCTTAATTTCTTAAGCCGCTCAAGGCTGTAGTTTCCAACCAATCCGCCCCTGCCGCACATTCTGGCCGTGTCAAAGTCGTGAAATACCACAACCGTGCCGTCTTTCAGTCTGTGGACGTCAAGCTCAATGGGCAAATCCCTCTTTACAGCCTCCTCAAACGCGGGGAGAGAATTCTCGGGCCGCTCCTTTGACGACGCCCCGCGGTGCGCGATGGTCTTATTTATAAGCCATCTTAAATCTTTTTTCATCTTCCTTATTTTACCATATTAAAGCCTTAAAGTAAACAGCCATATTTACTTTAACGCAATAGAAACTCAATATAAATTGATTATGTTAAGCTCGTTATATAATAAGATTTATAATAACACAGCTTAATCGCGGCGGGGGTCGCAGTAAACACATACAAAAAGAGCACGCCTTATTGCGCGCTCTTTGGTACACCCGACAGGATTCGAACCTGCGACCCCCAGAATCGGAATCTGTTACTCTATCCAGCTGAGCTACGGGTGTGCGTCTTTTATATATTATATACTTTTTTTCTTTTTGTCCAACGCTTTATAAAGGCTATTATGTCGAATGCGCTCTATGGTAAAAATTAACTTGCCATAATAAGGGGCGGATATTATAATTGCAGAAAAGGAGAGGCCGTTTTCTGCACCGCTCCGTTTGCTTGCTTTTTTACAGGAAAAGTATAATATATTTATAAGGTGAGAGAATGTTAAAACATGTAGTGTTTTTTAAGCTGCAAGACCCCACGGAAGAAACCTTGAATAAAACCAGGGATATTCTTCTTTCCATGAAAGGCAGAGTTGCCGAGGTTATAAACATTGAGGTGGGTATAGACATATTGAAGAGCCCCCGAAGCTATGACGTGTGCCTTATCGTTGAGCTTGATGATATGGACGCGCTCGCAAGATACCACCACGATGAATATCACAATAAGGTGGTAAACGCATATTTAAATACTGTAATAAGTTCCAGCGCTGCCGTAGATTATATCATATAATATAAGGCGCCTAAGGCGCCATTTTTTATCCCAATGAGCGACGAGATTTCTAAAGACAAAAATATATTAAAAAGTTTTGCAAGATATGTCAGCCTAAATGTCATTGCGATGCTTGGGCTGTCGCTTTATATCCTTGCCGATACTTTTTTTATCTCATTCGGCATGGGAGCCACTGGGCTTGCGGCTTTAAACATTGCCCTTCCCGTTTACAGCCTGATGTATGGGCTGGGTCTGATGTTTGGCATGGGCGGCGCCACTCTGTTTGCCAAATACAAGGCAAAAGGTGAAGCCGCGTCCGCAAACGCAGTATTCACTCATGTCTTTTTTATAACCTTAGCGATTGGCGTCTTGCTTAGCGCAATCGGGTTTGTTTTTTGTGGCGAAATATCCGCTTTGCTTGGCGCAAACGACGAAACATTTGAATATACAAGCATATATATTAAAACCGTTGTTTCGTTTGCTCCTTTTTTTATCATAAACAACGCTCTTATGCCTTTTTTAAGAAACGACGGCGCGCCAAGGCTGTCAATGGCGGGAATGCTTGCGGGAAGCCTTAGCAATATTTTGCTTGACTATATCTTTATTTTTCCTTTAAAACTCGGTATGCTCGGGGCCGCCATCGCTACCTGCTTTGCTCCCGCTATCGGCATTTTTATCATGTCGTTCCACTTTATAAAAAAGAAGAACTCTTTTAAAATCATAAAATGCAAACTTGATTTTAAGAAAATATTTGCTATCGTTAAAATAGGCGTTCCCAACTTTATAACTGAAATTTCAGGCGGCATAGTAATTTTTGCTTTTAACCTTGTGATTCTTACAATTTCGGGAAATGTCGGCGTTGCGGCATACGGCGTTGTAGCAAACATCGCGCTTGTCATAATATCGCTTTTAATCGGTATTTCACAAGGCGCCCAGCCTTTGATGACCGAAAACTTCGCCCTTGGCAAAAAAAGAGAGCTTGGCGCACTTTTTAAATCTTCCGTAATTACAACTTTTGCTTTTTCGGTCGCAATATATCTGGTTTTGTTTTTCGGCGCAAAGGGAATATCGGATATCTTTAATTATGAGCGCAACTTAAATCTTACTGCTCTTGCAGTTGAAGGTATGCGTCTTTACTCCATAGGATATTTTCTTGCGGGCTTAAACATTATAATAGGCGCTTATTTTGCCGCCGTGTTTAAAGCGGCACAGGCGTTTACTATAACATTCTTAAGAGGTCTCGGCTTTATCCTCCCCTTGATTTTTCTTTTGGGAAAAACGGGAGGAATGACGGGAGTATGGCTTGCCTTCCCCGCAGCTGAAGCTTTGACTTTCATTGTCACCTTGATTTTTGTTTTGGTGTATAGAAAAAACTCTTATAAAATTGAAAATTCACCTAATTGATTTAAAAACTATTCGCCAACCGTTCTCAATCGAAAATCTTAGATATAATATAAATACACCTGTCGCCACACAGTGTTAATCAAAATTTAATTTTTGATTTACAACAAAAGCATTTAAGTTTATATCCTATTGTATAAATTTTTTTGTTTGGAATATAAAGTTAAGATAGTTAAATTGAAGTTAACTTATAAATAGACCCGTCGCCACGCAATAAAAATTAATATTGGCAATACATTGTTATATAAGACACTAGTCGCCTTTCAGTTTGATGAATTGAAAAAATATTTAAATCAAAATTCACCTTATATGCATTACTATGTTGCATCATTTTTACAAATCGCTTTAAGAAACAGTCTACATTTTTTTAGCCAATATTATCGCATTAAGATACAATCAAATTGTATTGCAAGTTACATTAATCCTTTTCGATGATTTGATTTTTTTAAATCTTAATTAAATCTTTTTTTTGGATATGGTTTAAAACTAGTTTAAATAATCTATCTAAAACCTTATACGCTTAATTAAGCAGCTTGTTTTCTTTTTAAATACGGCTTAATTCTCTTTTTTTGTAATCATTTAAAATATGTAAGCTCTTTTTAAAAAAATTAAACCCCTTGTCTTGCAAGGGGTTTAATTCAATCCGTGGCTTAATCGCTATTAGATGAGCTCGATTATGCACATTTGAGCAGCATCTCCGCGTCTTTCGCCTAATTTGAGTATTCTGGTGTATCCGCCGGCTTGGCCGAGCTCTTGGATGCGGGCCGCGTATTTAGGCGCATACTCGTTGAAAACTTTTTCAATCAGCGGATGTTTGATGTCTTTGGTTCTAGCTTTATATTCAGACTTAGACTCCTTATCCGACTTGATTTCCTGAATGTCGCGAAGCGAAGCAAGCAGACGGCGACGGGCGGCGAGTTTCTTTGGTCCGTCGTTTTTGAAATCGACGATAACGGGCTCGCCTTTTTGGTTTCTTACGGTCTTTTTAACCGTAACGGTGTCGTCGTATGTCTTTATTGCAAGCGTCAGAAGTTTTTCGGCGATAGATCTGACGGCTTTGGCGCGATCTACTGTTGTTTCAATCTTTCCATACCAAAGAAGCTCCGAGACTTGATTTCTAAGCAGCGCCATCCTTTGGTCGGTTGTTCTACCTAATTTTCTGGACATAACTCCTCCTAATCCTCTTGTTGCTTAAGTGTAAGGCCAAGGTCTTCAAGCTTCTTGATGACTTCTTCAAGCGACTTTCTTCCAAGGTTTCTGACCTTGAGCATATCTTCCTCGGTGCGCTTGGTCAAATCCTCGACGGTGTGGATGCCCGCCCTCTTAAGGCAGTTATAAGAACGAACCGAAAGGTCGAGGTCCTCAACCGACATCTCAAGCACTTTCTGCTGCTTGTCGTCGTCTTGCGCAACGAGGATATCATAGCTGTTCATGTTGTCGACGAGGTCGACGAACAGTTTGATATGGTCGTTCATTATTTTGGCGGCAAGAGAGATAATCTCTTTCGCGCTGGTCGTGCCGTCCGTGGTAACTTCAATCGTGAGCTTGTCAAAGTCGATGCTGTGCTCTACGCGGGTGCTCTCGACAGAGTAGTTTACTCTTTGAACGGGGGTGAAGATTGAGTCAACCGGTATATAGCCGATGGGTGCTTTTGAATCCTTGTTCTTTTCGGCGGGCACATATCCCCTTCCCCTGTCAACATAGATTGACATCATAATCTTTCCGCCTTCGTCGACGGTGCAGATAT
>JAAZIO010000009.1 GCA_012800805.1 Clostridiales bacterium
ATCCATAAGGCCCATGTTGATGTTGTCGCTGTACTTTTGGCTCTTGTCTTTAAACTGCGTCATGCGCTGCGCTTCGCCGACATATGTAAAACAGTTCAAGACCCACTGAAGCTTTGTGTGTTCTGCCACGTGCGACTGAAAGTAAAGTATCGATTTATTCGGGTCAAGCCCCAGCGCAAGATATTGGGCAAAGAAAGAAAGGCAACGCGACCTTAGCTCCTCGGGATTTTGCCTTACGGTAAGCGAATGAAGGTCCGCGATAAAATAAATGGAAAGATAATCGTCTTGGGTTTTCAGCCAGTTTTTAACCGCTCCGATGTAATTTCCTATCGTCATTATGCCGGTGGGCTGAATACCCGAGAGCATAACCTTTTTATCTTTGAACATTTGCAAACTCCAATACTTTTTTCTTTATATCGGCCGGCTCGATTATATCGCCGTGAATAACCTTTTGCTCTTTTAAGTTCTTGATGTTTTCGGGCGCGTCAAGAGCAATCGTCATCTCAAGAAGATTAACCGCCTTAAAAGCGTCCATCTTTTTATCCGTGCCGTTGATAGCATTGTATACGTCAAGGGGGAACTTATAGGGGCTTGCGGTGGATACGATTACGCAAGGCGTATTGTCCCCCGTTTCGGTGGCGTAGTCTGTATGGACGGAAGCCGCGACCGCGGTATGAGTGTCAAGGGCGTAGTCGTAAAGGTCAAAGTAGCTGGCGATAGCCTCTTTCGTTTCTTCCTCGTCTGCCCAGCCCGCAAGGAATATAGACTCGTCCAAAAGCTTTTTATCGAGCTTGAACACGCCGTTTTCTTTAAGGTTTAAATAAAGCTCCCTCACTTTTTCGTCGTCTCTGCCTACGATTTCAAATATAAACCTTTCAAGGTTCGACGAGATCAAAATGTCCATAGACGGCGAAATGGTTTTATAAAACTGCCTTTTAATGTCGTATTCGCCCGTGTTGAAAAAGTCTGAAAGAATCTTGTTAGAGTTTGAGGCAACTATCAGCTTATTTATAGGTATTCCCATTTTAAAGGCGTAATATGCCGCAAGTATGTTGCCGAAATTGCCCGTGGGAACGACAAAATTGATTTTGTCGCCCTTTTTGATTTCGCCCGAGGACACAAGGTCAACGTAGGATGACACATAGTATGCAATCTGAGGGGCAAGGCGGCCGAAATTAATGCTGTTTGCGCTGGACATGGTGATGCCGCTGTTTTTTAAAAGCTCAATCACCGACTCGTCCGTAAACACCTTCTTTACTGCCGACTGGGCGTCGTCAAAGTTGCCTTTTATGCCGATAACCTTGACATTGCCGCCTTTTTGCGTGACCATCTGCAGCCTTTGCATGTTGGATACGCCGTCGGCGGGATAAAACACCATTATTTTGGTGCCCTCGACATCCTTAAAGCCCTCAAGAGCGGCTTTTCCCGTGTCGCCCGAGGTTGCTACCAAAATAAGCGTTTCCTCACTAAGGCCTATCTTTTTCTTGCTTTCCACCAAAAGGTAAGGAAGAAGCTGAAGGGCAAGGTCTTTAAAGGCGCATGTCGGCCCGTGCCAAAGCTCAAGAAGATACAAGCTGTCGTCTATTTTGGAAACGGGAGCGGGTCCTTCCTCGTCAAACGAAGAGTATGCTTTTTGGCACATGTCCTTTAGCTCTGAAAAAGAAAACTCGTCAAGATACTTGTTTAAGACATACGCCGCCCTCTCGGGGTAATCCATTTCCTCAAGCTTTATAAAATCGTCGTCCCTTAAAACAGGAAATTCGGCAGGCACAAACAGCCCGCCGTCTTCCGATATGCCGTAGGCTATGGCTTGCGCCCCGCTTACGACGATGTTTTTATTTCTTGTCGATATGAATTTCATAGCACTTCGTAGCTTTTTAAAAATTCAGGTATACTTTCTTCCTCTTTGCTAACCGTAACAAAAAAGTTAGTCGCGGTGTTGCTTGCGATTCCGTAAAGCCCTTTGTAAAAGCTTTCCATATCGCTTACGTCGGCGCCAAGAATTCTGTGGGCGCCGTCTATGTAGAAGCTCTCGATATCGTGGTCGCAGGCCAGCACACCCTTGATAAAGGCAAGCAGCTCGGCTTCGGTTTTGATATTATTATGGACCGTATTTATCGTTCTTATCTGATAACGAAGGTCATACATGTATCTGTCGGTATCTGTAAGAAAAATAATGGTTCCTTTGGCCGTTTCAACATTCGCGTTTGCCATATCAATGATTCTTTTGGTTTTGCCTGAGCCTTTGGCCCCAACGATTAGTTTGATCATTAGCTTTTACCCCTTATTATTATTTTACGGCTTTGCCGTTTAGTCACTCTTTTTTCTTTTTCTTGTCAAGCCTTGATTGAAGTTCTTTGTATTTTTCGGGGGCGATTTGCTTGAGCATATCCTGCAGCTCTTTATCTGACATTGTGGTGGTTCTTCCGCCCGCGTAGGCTTTGTCGAGGAGGTCTTTCATTTTGACTATGATTTCGTCCTTTTTGTCGAATTGCTCCTCTCCCTTTAGATTATAAAATCTATTGAGCCAAAATGCAATACCCGCAAGGCCGGAAAAACTGTCCACGACAACATTCGGCGGACGGTTCAATATCTTTTCGGTATCGAAGATATTGTAAATTTCCTGGTCTTTCAAAAGGCCGTCGGCGTGTATGCCCGCTTTTGTGACGTTGAAGCTCTTTCCTACAAAAGGAGTTCTCGGCGGGATATCTATTCCCATTTCGTTTTCAAAATATTCGGCGATTTCGGTTATAACCGAAAGGTTCATGCCTCCCGCGTGTCCCTTCAGCGAAGCATACTCCATACACATTGCCTCAAGCGGCGTGTTGCCCGTTCTTTCGCCGATGCCAAGCATAGTGCAGTTTACCGAAGCGCAGCCATAAAGCCATGCCGTCGCGGAGTTTACAACCGCCTTATAAAAATCGTTGTGGCCGTGCCACTCAAGCTGTTCGGCGGGCACCATGGCGTAGTAGCGGAAACCGTAAATTATGCCCTGGACGCTTCTCGGAAGCGAAGTGCCGGGGAAAGTTACGCCATATCCCATCGTGTCGCAGGCGCGGATTTTGATGGGTATGCCGCTCTCATGCGACAGCTTCATAAGTTCGATGGCAAACGGCACGACAAACCCGAAATAGTCCGCCCTCGTGATGTCCTCAAAGTGGCAACGGGGAACAATGCCCTTGTCAAGCGCCATTTTTACTATGCCAAGGTACTTATCGAGCGCCTTTTTGCGCGTAAGATTCATTTTTTTGAAGATGTGATAGTCCGAGCAGCTAGTTAGTATTCCCGTTTCTTTGAGGCCAAAGGATTTAACAAGCTCAAAGTCCTTTTCGCTGGCTCTAATCCAGCTTGTGATTTCGGGATACTTGTAGCCAAGCTCAAGGCACTTTTCAACCGCCTTTCTGTCCTGCTCGGTATAGAGGAAGAATTCGCTCTGACGGATGATGCCTCTAGGTCCCGAGAGCCTGTGAAGCATTTTGTAAAGCTCTACAATGTTCTCCGTCGTGAACGGCTCGCAGGACTGCTGACCGTCACGGAAAGTCGTATCGGTTATGTAGAACTCCTTCGGCGGGTTCATCTGCACGGTGCGCATGTTAAACGGAGTCTTCGGGATGGAACCGTAGGTAAAAATCTTTCTGTAAAGATTCGGCTGAGCCACATCCTGAAGAGTCGGCTTATACACGTGCTCTTCCAATAGGTTTCTATGCTTATTGTATTTAATTATCATTTTCGGCTTCTCCTTCAGTCAGAATTCTCAAGCAATTTTGTTTGCACCGCAAGCTTTAGGGCAGTAATCATCTCGTCTATCTCCCCAAGCATAAAACTGTCAAGCGAATATAGCGTCAGCCCTATGCGGTGGTCTGTTACTCTTCCTTGCGGGAAGTTGTATGTTCTTATTCTTTCGGAGCGGTCTCCCGTTCCTACCTGCATTCGCCTCTTTTCGGCGTATTCTTTTTCCGCCTGTGACTGGAAGTAATCGTATAGGCGGGATTTTAAAACTTTCATTGCCTTTTCGCGGTTTTTAATCTGGCTTCGCTCGTCTTGGCACTCAACCACAATCCCCGTAGGCAGGTGCGTTATTCTTATCGCCGACTCCGTCTTGTTGACGTGCTGTCCTCCCGCGCCGCCGCTTCTGAAAGTGTCCACTTTAAGGTCGCTTTCTTTTATTTCAACTTCAATGTCCTCAGCCTCTGGAAGCACCGCTACCGTAACCGTGGAGGTGTGAACTCTTCCCTGCGACTCCGTCTCCGGCACCCTTTGAACTCTGTGGACGCCGCTTTCGTATTTTAATTTTCCGTACGCGCCCTTTCCCGATATGAGATATATTACTTCCTTTACTCCCCCAAGCTCGGTCAGGCTTTGAGATATCGCCTCCGCTTTCCAGCGGTTCTTGTCCGCGTAGTGCAGATACATCTTTAAAAGCTCCGCCCCGAACAAACTCGCCTCGTCGCCGCCCGCGCCCGCTCTTATTTCCAAAACCACGTTGTTGTTTTCGTTTGGGTCCTTTGGCAGGAGCATTACCTTTATTTCTTCCTCGTCTTTATCCAGCCTTTCTTTAAGCTCTTCTATCTCTCCCCTCACCATTTCTTTGAGCTCGGGGTCCTTTTCGGTCTTTTCAAGCTCCTCAAGCTGCTTTAACTCCTCAACCCTTGCCATATACCCGTCATAGGCCGAGGCGATTTCCTCAAGGTCGCTGTGTTCTTTGCTCAGCTTTTTAAATTCCGTTATGTTTGACACCACTTCGGGTTTTGAAAGCTGTTCCGTCAGATAGTTAAAGCGCTCTTTTATCTTTTGAAGTTTTTGCAGTATGCCGTCTTTTAGTTTCATTGTCACCCGTTAATAATAATTATTCTATCAATACTTGCGTAATCTTTCAAGATTTCGCCGCAATTAAATATCTTAACAACTTCCTCAGCCTGGCCTATTCCCACCTCAAGAAGCACGCATCCGCCGGGATTTAGATAGTCTTTATACCTGTCCGCTATTATCCTGTAAAACTTCAGCCCGTCTTCTCCGCCGTCAAGCGCCAGCCGCGGTTCATGCTCTTTTACTTCCCTGTCCAGATTTTCAATGTCCTTTGAGGGTATATACGGGGGGTTGCACACGATTACGTCGTATTTCCCCTCGACGCCCTCAAACATATCCGACACGACAAATTTTATGCCGGCTCCGTTTAACAGCGCGTTTGCCTTTGCCACCTCAATCGCCTGAGGGCTGATGTCCGTCGCAATAACCTCTCTTGCTCCCCCAAGTTTTATCGCTATCGCAGCGGCTCCGCTTCCCGTGCAAAGCTCAAGCACGCTTTTGCCTTTTGAGCGCTTTATTGCCTCTTCGCAAAGCAGCTCAGTTTCGGGCCTTGGTATCAACACATTTTTATTGACCGAGATTTTATATCCGTAAAACTCGGTGTATCCCAATACATATTGCAAAGGTTTTCCCTTTTCGATTTCGTCCGCAAGTTTATCTATCTTTTCAAACTTTTCCCACTCAATCGACTTTATAGCGTTAAGACTGCTTCTTTTGACGTTTAGGATTTCGCAAAAAAGCCAGTCGATGTCGCTCTCTTCCTTTACTTTTTTTGCTATTTTGTTTCTTGCCACATCATACGGCACGCTTATTTTAAACTTGGTTTCGGGGACGGATGGGTCGCTGTCCATCTCCATAACCTTTTTGAAAGCGGCTATCGCCACTTCTATCATCTCATCGTCCGGTTCTTTTGTCGTAAGTTTTTGAAGGAGCATTCCCGGCGCGCGGAGCAGTTTAACAAACGGGTTGTCAAAGCGCGCCAAAAACTTTAATATCTCATACGATATTCCCGCGATTATCGGAACGAACACAAGCTTTACTGGAAGCTTAATGAACGAATTCACGAGGCTGCTGTATTTTAATATCCCTATCTCTTTAAGCGCCCAGTTGATTAAGGCAAACACGAGAATGGATGCGCAAAGGACAATGAAAGTAAAAGTGGTTCCGCATCTTGGGTGGGCGGTTTTCATGCCTCTTGCGTTTTCAACGGTTAACTCAAGCCCCGCCTCGTAACAGCTTATGACCTTATGCTCCGCCCCGTGGTAGCGATATAACCTCCTCAGCTCTTTGAAAGCGTTTGTAAAGAGGACATATAAAATAAAGATTAGGAGCATTATCGCGCCTTCCGTCAAAGACTGAAGCGCAATATGCGTATCCGCAATCTCGGGGATTGAAAAAATCAGGCCCGCAAGAAAATTGGGGAGCAGCATAAAGAGTGCAACCGCAAGCGCCACGCCAAGCACCACCGATAAACCCATCATAAGGCTTTTTGGGTTTATCTTTAACTTTTTGGCAAGAAACTTTTCGAACTTGGTAGGCTCCTCAAAATCCCCGTAAACTTCAGCGGACCTTAAAAGTATGGCCGTGCCCTGAAAAAGCTGAGAAAACAGATTAAATACGCCTCTAAAGAACGGAAGCCTATAAAAAATGTTTTTTTCCTTTAGCGGAGTAAAGCGCGAGCTCTCAATGGTTATCTCGCCCGAGGGTGAACGCACCGCCGTAGCAACGGAACGCTCCCCGCGCATCATTACGCCTTCTAAAACAGCCTGCCCGCCGATTGAGCAGACTCGTTTTTCTTTTCGTGCTTTCCTGCCGTTCAAAACAACTCCTATTTTTTTTAAAAAAAATGCAGTCTTAGGCTGCATTCTTTTTAATACAATGTTAAATTTCCAATCTGCTTATTCAATGCCATAACGCTTCTTGAATTTATCAACTCTTCCGCCGCTGTCAACAAGTTTTTGTTTTCCCGTAAAATAGGGGTGGCATTTTGAGCAAATTTCGACTTTGATTGTGTCGGTTGCTTTAGCCGTTCCTGTAACGAATGTATTGCCGCACTGGCAAATAACTGTAGCTTCATGATATTTGGGATGTATATTTTCTTTCATATTTATCCTCCAGAACGAGATGTCGGCGGTTATTTCTTATGGTTTTTGGGTCATTTTATTATAACACACATCAACTCAAAGTCAAGCAAATCTATAGCAAATAATGGAGTATTTTTTTACGCGCCTCGTTGATTTTTTCCGAGCTTAAATCCCTGCCGCCGCTATCCGTTATATCGACGCTTAATGCGGCTGTTGCGGGTTTTCCTTTTAAAACCGTTATTCTGTCGCCAAGAAGCAGGGCTTCTTCTATGTCATGTGTTACAAAAATCACGGTTTTTCTTTCACTTTCAAGAAGCGATAAAAATATTTTGACCAGCCTGCTTTTTAACGCGATGTCAAGCCCTTTAAAAGGCTCATCGCAAAGAAGAATGTTTGAGGGATATATAAACGCCCTTGCAAGCGACGCCCTCTGCATCTGTCCGCCCGAAAGCTCTTTTGGGAAAGCGTCCGCTTTGTCATTAAGCTCCACCGTATAAAGAGCGTTTTTTATTTTTTCTTTCCTTTCTTTTTTGTCTTTTATAACGGATCTTAAAACAAGCTCAAGGTTTTGATACACGGTAAGAGCGGGAACAAGCCTTGGCTGCTGAAAGACGTAAGACACCTCCCCGCCCTCTTTAATGACAGCGTCGTCGCCTCTTGCTATCGCGTTCAAAAGAGTGGTTTTTCCGATACCCGACTCGCCCAGGACGCAGTTAACTTTCCCGTCCAAAAAAGAGCAACTGAAATCTTTAAATATTATATTGTCGCCGTATCCGAAACTTAGATTTTTGATTTCCATCTTACTCTCCCTATAAAATACATGGCGAGCGCAAACAGTCCCTCAAGCACAAAGGACAAAACTATTGCCGAAACCGTCCAGGCCATAAGTTTTGCTATATCGAATCTCATTGACGCCATCTGCATCATAACGCCTATTGAGGTTTTCGTTTGGGCTATTACCTCCGAGGCAATCGTAACTTTAAGGCAAAGCGAAACAACGCTTTTCATAGACGAGAGAGCGGAAGGCAAAATCGACGGAATGAATATATATCTTACCGTATCCGTCTTTTTTACCTTAAAGACCTTTGCCATCTCTATCAAGTCCTTATCCACCGAAAGGAAGGCGTTTAGAAAGCTAGAGTAAAGAAGCGGAAAGCAAATTAGAAAGCCTATTAAAACGGGCGCCTCGTCATAGTCCAGCCAAAGAACCGAAAGCAGTATCACCGCCATTGTGGGAACCGCCCTCATAGCGGTCGCAATCGGCTCAAATGTCTTCCTTATAGGCTTAACCAGAGCGCCGATTACGGCAAAAGCAAGCCCCAAAACCACCGAGAGCAAAAACGCCTCAAGAGTTCTTAAAAGCGTCCAGCCCACTCCCTTATAAAACGCTTTTTCTTTTAAGAGCAGGAAAAACTCCTTTAAGACCTCACTAACCCCGGGAAGGATAAGCGGTTTATTGACAGCTGCGGCCGCAGCCGCCCAAACCGCAAGCGCTATCGCTAGAGCTGCTATGGGGTAAGCCACATTTTTTAGGGCCGCTAAGATGATTTTTTTGTCAATCTTTTTTTCCATAATCCTTCCCGGGTGGTATTTTTAATCAAGTCCGTAGTAGAAACCGTTATCGGGGAGCTTATCTAAGGCATTTGGCAAAAACTCGCTAAGATAGCTCTCTATTGCGTCTTTTACATCCTTTGCTTTAATCACTTTGATGTTGCAGTTATCTATGCTTTGCTTAGGAAACGCTGTTGTGCTGCCTTTTGTCGATAAAAGCTCGGTAAGGCCTGTGCGGTTCGCCTCATTGTTTATATAGTCGAGCCCGTCCTCAAGCGCCTTGACAAGAGCTTCTATAAAAGCGGCGTCATTTGCGTATTTTTCCTTTACTATCATTGAGGCCTGGGGATAGCCGCCATCTTTACCCGTTACTTGCGCCCATCCCGCCTGAAGGTCGTAAAGGGGCTTGAAACCCGCTTTTTCGGCGTTTGTGACGGCGGGTTCACCGACAATCG
>JAAZIO010000073.1 GCA_012800805.1 Clostridiales bacterium
AAACCTGCCGGCTTTGCTTTACGCCTACAAAATACAAAAGAGCGCAAAAAAATGCGGCTTTGATTTCGCCGACCCGTTTGAGGCGTTTTTAAAGCTGAAAGAGGAAATGGACGAGGTTTTGACGGCGCCTAACGAAAAGCTCAGCGAAGAGTGCGGCGATTTGCTTTTTGCGGCGGTCAATGTCCTTAGAATTTTAAAGGTAGAGCCCGAAATGGCGCTTAGAGCCGCGTCCGAAAAGTTTATGAGACGCTTTAAAGCCATGGAAGAGCACCTGACCAAAGACGGCGGCGAGCTTACCGACTTTACCTTGGACGAGATTAACAAAGCCTGGGAAGAGGCTAAGGGCATGGACAAATGAAGATTGGCAAAGTTGCGCTAAAGAGCAATTTAATGCTTGCCCCCGTTGCGGGATACTCAGACTATGCCTTAAGGGAAATGGCTTATGGATACGGGGCGGGGCTTTGCGTAACCGAGATGGTGTCCTGCAAAGGGCTGTTATACAACAATCAAAACACCAATTTTCTGCTTTACACAACAGACAAAGAACTCGTTAAAGCCGTTCAGCTTTTCGGCAGCGACCCGCTGGATTTTTACAACGCCATCCGTCTTCCCCAAATTGAAAAATTTGATATCATCGATATAAACATGGGCTGTCCCGTTAAAAAGATAGTGTCAAACGGCGAGGGCTCGGCTCTTATGCAAAACCCGAGGCTGATAGAAAAAATAGTAAAGGCGGCTGTGGACGGGGCTGAGGGGCGACCCGTTACGGTAAAGTTTAGAATCGGCTTTGAAACGGGAAAACCTACGGTTGTTGACTGCGCTCTTGCCGCCGAAGCGGGCGGGGCAGCAATGATAACCGTCCACGGAAGATACCGTGACCAGTTCTACTCCGGAGAGGCGGACCATTCGTTTGCAAAAGAGGTAAAAAAGAGGGTTAACATCCCCGTTGTCGTAAACGGCGACATAACAAACAAAGAAACGCTCGAGGATGTTTTAAATTACACCGAGTGCGACGGCGCCATGATAGCCAGGGCGGCGCTTGGAAAGCCGTGGATATTTTTAGAGCTGTCGGGCAAAAAGGCAAATGTAACAATAAAGGACGAAATAATAAAGCACATTTCCTTAATGCTTTCATACAGCCCCGAAAATCTTGTTGTAAACAACATGAAAAAGCATCTTTGCATGTATGCGAAAAACTTGAAAAGGGGCGCTAAAGCCGTTCGCGCGGCGATTGCCGACTTAAAGACGCTTGACGAACTATATAAAATCGTGGAGCGCTGCTTTTGATTAGTGAAAATCGGAGATACTTATGCATATCGTTTTGGTTGAGCCGGAAATACCGCAAAACACGGGAAACATAGCAAGAACCGCCGCGGCTACGGGCAGCGTTTTGCATCTTGTGGAGCCTTTGGGGTTTGACATCTCGGATAAGGCTCTAAAGAGGGCGGGGCTTGATTACTGGCATCTTTTGGATATAAGGGTTTACAAAAACCTTGACGAGTTTTTTGAAAAAAACGCGGGCGGCAACTTTTATTTTTCATCCACAAAGGCAAAGCTCCGCTATGACGAGATAAATTTCAAGGAAGACGATTATATACTCTTTGGCAAAGAAACCAAGGGACTTGACGAGGAACTGCTTTTTAAAAACTACGATAAGTCATTCAGAATTCCGATGATAGAAGGGGCAAGGTCGCTTAATCTTTCAAACTCGGTTGCCATAGTTATCTACGAAGCCCTAAGGCAAAACGGCTTTTTGGGACTTAAAACACAGGGGCGCCTTACTATATTTCAAGAGGAGTAAAAAAGCATTTTATAATGTTGCGGTTTGAAGTATACTGTGGTATACTTATTGCCGTTAAAAACCAATATTTTAACGAAACAATTTTATATATAAGGAGAAGCTTATGGCAAAAAAGACAATCAAGGATGTTGATGTAAAGGGCAAAAAGTGCCTGGTCCGTTGCGACTTCAACGTTCCCATGGTGGACGGCGTCATCACAGACGAGAACCGCATCCAGGGCGCGGTGCCTACAATCAAGTATCTGCTTGACAGAGGCGCGAAAGTTATTCTCTGCTCGCACCTTGGGAAGCCTCACAATATCTTCACGCCCGGTTTCGGCCTGACAAAGAAAGAGAAGAAGGCGCTTGAAGAGCTCCCCAAAGAGCAACAGGAAGAGGCAAAGAAGGCTTACATCGAAAAAGCTCTCAAAAACGATCCCATAAAGTTCACCCTTAGGCCCGTTGCCGAAAGACTCAACGAGATTTTCCCCGGCAAAGTAAAATTTGCAAGCGACCTTGTGGGTGAGGACGCGAAAGCTAAAGTCTCGGAGCTTAAAGAAGGCGAGGCTGTCTTGCTTGAGAACACCAGATTCTACGCGGGCGAGGAAAAGAACGACCCCGAACTTTGCCGTCAGCTCTCGGAGTTTTGCGATATCTATGTAAACGACGCTTTCGGCACTGCGCATCGCGCGCACGCAACAACCGCCGGCATAGTTCAGCACGGATTTGCCAAAGTGGCGGTAAGCGGCTTCCTTATTGAAAAAGAGCTTAAGTTCCTTGGCGCAGCCATAGAAAACCCCGAGCGTCCCTTTGTTGCCATTTTAGGCGGCGCGAAAGTATCCGATAAAATCGGCGTTATCGAAAACCTTATCGATAAATGCGACACGCTTGTTATCGGCGGCGGCATGGCATACACATTCAGAAAGGCGCTGGGATTTGATATCGGCAATTCTCTGCTTGAAGAGGACAAGATTGAGCTTGCAAAGCAGCTTATGGCAAAGGCCGAAAGCAAAGGCGTAAAGCTCCTTCTGCCCGTAGACAATGTCATAGCCGACAGCTTCTCCAACGACGCGAACACCCAAATCTCTGAGGGCGACATTCCCGCGGGCTGGCAGGGCCTTGACATCGGACCTAAGACCATCGAAATTTTTGCCGCCGCGGTAAAGCAGGCAAAGACTGTTGTATGGAACGGCCCGATGGGTGTGTTTGAGTTTGAAAAGTTCGCGGTAGGCACAAAGGCCATCGCAAAAGCTCTTTCGGAAACCGACGCAACCACCATCATCGGCGGCGGCGACAGCGCGGCCGCGGTTGCCCAGCTTGGCTATGCGGACAAGATGTCCCACATTTCAACGGGCGGCGGCGCGTCCCTTGAGTTCCTTGAGGGCAAAGCGCTCCCCGGCATCGACTGCCTTAACGACAAATAGGCTTTAGGAGGATTATATAAATGAGAAGACCAATTATTGCAGGAAACTGGAAAATGAATAACACGATAGCGGAAACAAGAAAGCTCATAAACGAGCTTAAGCCTCTTGTTAAAGACGCAAAGTGCGATGTGGTTATTTGCACTCCTTTCACATCCCTTGCAGCCGCAATCGAGGAAACCAAAGGAACCAACATCAAAGTGGGAGCCCAAAACGTCCACTGGGCGGAAAAGGGTGCATTCACGGGTGAAATCTCCGCCAAAATGCTTTTAGAGCTTGGCGTTGAATATGTCATCATCGGACACAGCGAAAGACGCCAATACTTCGGCGAGACCGACCAGAGCGTAAACGCAAGGGTAAAAGCCGCTCTTGCCGCCTCACTTAAAGTCATCCTCTGCATCGGCGAAACCCTTGACGAGAGAGAAAAGGGCCTTATCGAAGAAGTTCTTGTCCGCCAGACAACCGAAGCGCTTAAAGGTATAGACAAGGCTCAACTTGAAGATATTATTATTGCGTACGAACCTGTTTGGGCTATCGGAACAGGCAAGACCGCTACCTCAAAGGACGCAAACGATTCCATAAAGATTGTAAGAGATACCGTTGCCAAGCTCTATGACGAGGAAGCGGCTCAGAAAATTCGTATTCAATACGGCGGCAGCATGAATCCGTCAAACGCAAGCGAACTTATGGCTATGCCCGAAATCGACGGCGGTTTGATAGGAGGAGCGTCGCTCAAGGCTGAAGACTTCGCTAAAGTCGTAAATTACTAAATCAAACGATAAAGCGAAACGGCAGCAATGCCGTTTCGTTATAAAAGGAGAAATATGAAAAAGTTTTGCGCGCTGATAATACTTGACGGTTTCGGCCTCGCTCCCGCAGGCCCCGCCAACGCAATCACCTCCGCGGGGACGCCTTATATCGATTATCTTATGAACACTTATCCCCACACCCGACTAGACGCCAGCGGACTTGCGGTAGGTCTTCCCGACGGACAGATGGGAAACAGCGAGGTAGGGCACTTGAACATTGGCGCAGGAAGAATCGTCTATCAAGACCTAACCCATATATCTAAAGAAATAGAGGAGGGCGGTTTCTTTAAAAACGAAGCTCTGCTTTCCGCTATGGATAACGCAAAGAAAAACGGCAAAAAGCTCCACATCATGGGGCTTGTCGGCCCCGGCGGTGTTCACAGCCATCAAGAGCACCTTGAGGCGCTTATCGAAATGGCTAAGCGCGAGGGAGTGGATAGAACCTATATTCACTGCTTTACAGACGGAAGAGACCTTCCGCCAAAAAGCGCAAAAGATATAATAGCGGACCTTGAAAGGTATATAAAGAAAACAGGTTGCGGAAAGATTGCCTCAGTTTGCGGCAGATACTACGCTATGGACCGCGACAACCGTTGGGAGAGAGTGCAAAGGGCATACGACCTTCTTTCCTTAGGCATTGGCGATAAGTTTGACAGCGCCGTAGAAGCTGTTGAGGCGAGCTATGACAAAGGCGTAACCGACGAGTTTATCGCCCCGTCCGTAATCGTTGAAAACGGCGAGCCGATAGCGACGGTGGAAAAGGGCGACTCAATCGTCTTCTTCAACTTCCGTCCCGACAGGGCAAGGGAAATCACAAGGGCATTCATCTTTGAGGATTTCGACAGCTTTGAAAGAAAGACCGGCTACCTTGCGCCCAAGTTCGTGTCCTTTACCCGCTACGACGCAAAGTTTACAAACCTCGAGGTTGCATTCAAGCCCCGCTCGCTTGACAACACGATGGGCGAATATCTTTCAAAGCTTGGCTTAAAGCAGCTCAGAATTGCGGAAACCGAAAAATACGCTCATGTAACATTCTTCTTCAACGGCGGCGTTGAGGCTCCCAACCCCGGCGAGGACAGAGTTCTTATTCCTTCGCCGAAAGTTGCGACATACGACCTTAAGCCCGAAATGAGCGCATACGAGGTTGCGGCAAAGGCGAAAGAGGAGATACTCTCGGGCAAATACGATGTAATGATTTTAAACTTTGCCAACTGCGACATGGTCGGCCACACGGGTATCATGGAAGCCGCAATGAAGGCTGTTAAAGCGGTTGACGAGTGCGCCAAAGAAGTAATCGAAACCATTCTTTTAATCGGCGGAAAAGCGCTGTTGACCGCAGACCACGGCAACGCCGATAAGATGTTTGACGAAGAGGGCAAGCCCCACACCGCACACACAACCAACCCCGTACCGCTTATATTAATCGGCGACAATGGCGGCAAAAAGCTTAAAGACGGCGGCAAGCTTTGCGATATCGCCCCCACCATGCTTGAGATGATGGGAATAGATATCCCAAAAGAGATGACGGGAAAATCGCTTTTGGACTAAAGATAAAAAACAAAAAAGCATTCCTAAGGGAATGCTTTTTTTTATTATGATTTTTGTTAATAAGCTAAGATAAATCTTTAAAAATTTTAAGCACAAACAAAAATTTAAGCTTAAAACATTTTTTTATTTAATTTGGTCACTTAATTTTAAATTTAATTTAATTTATTGTAAATATTAGACAAAAATCGACCTGTATATTGCGTGTCAAAAAATTATATGATATTATATCCGCATGGATAAATTTTCGATAGAAGTATTTTACATAGCATTCAGTAAGATAGTCAAAATGTTTAAGTCCTACGCCCAAAAGGAGCTTAAAAAGTACAATCTGTCTCCCAATGAGGTTGAGGTCATATCCTGTCTTGACTATAAATCCACCTCCAGCGAGATAGCAAGGGAGGTCAATGTATCAAAGGCGCTGGTATCCCGCTCGGTAAAGCTTTTAATCAAGAAAAACTACATATATGTCGAGCCCAATCCCGTTGACAAAAGGGAGTTTGTGATAAAACTCACCGACAGCGGCAAAGAGATTTCCGACGCCATAAAGCGTGTAAAAAAGAACTTTGCCGAGAAAGCTTTCAAGGAATTCGGCGAAGAAGAGTTCACGGTATTAAAGGCGCTTATCAACCTGATAATAATAAACATCACAAAAAACTAAGACAAAATAAGACACCAAAAAAAATTTTACGATAAATAATTTAACAAAATTAATGTTATAATGTTATAATAATTTCGCTAGATTTTGAGCTGATTTATTTTAGCTAGATTTTTAACTAGATTTCATCCTAACCAACTTTATTGAATAATTGTTTACCCCGGGTTTTTAAACCCATATATATTTATCTAATCGTTAACTTATTAACTATTGTAAAAATCCGCACAGCGGAATTTATAAAGGGGTGATATTATGGAGCTGAAAGACCTTAAAGGCCTCAAACAGCAGATGGCCGACTACATGGAAGAAGGCATCGCCGAAGTAATAAAATCCTTCGGCAAAAGATCTCCGGGCAGTGAGGGGGAGAAGCAATGCGCAGAGTATTTTAAAAATGAGCTCGAAAAGTATTGCGAGAATGTAAAGATTGAATCTTTTTCGCTGCATCCCGGTTCATTCTTTGGTTGGATTTACATAACAGTAACTTTCATGCTTGCTGCGACGGCGCTTTATTTCTTCGTGCCGCTTGCCTCCGCTATTTTGGTGGTGCTGGGCTTTATTCTCATGCTTACCCAGTTTGTTTTATACAGAAAGACATTTGACTTTTTGTTCAAAAAGAAAACCTCATACAATGTATACGGTTCAATACCCGCAAAAGGCGAAACCAAGAGAAAGGTAATTTTTTCGGGTCATATGGACGCGGCAAATGAATGGCCCTTAAGCTATCGCCTTGGCGGCAGCGCAACGGCGGGCCTTGTGTCGTTTGCGTTTATCGGCATTTTGTATATATTCGCAATTTCGATATACTCGCTGGTTACAAACGGAATAGGCTTTGCGCTAAACACGGGAATAGATAGGATATTAGGCTATGTGTCGCTTGTATTCGTTCCTATATTTATCACTATGTATCACTTTTCCTCAAAAAAAGTGGTCACCGACGGCGCTAACGACAACCTTTCAGGCTGCTTTATAGCGGCGGCAATCGTTAAAGCAATGAAAGAAAACGGCGTTCAGCTTGAAAACACCGAGGTAGTCGCCCTTATGACGGGCGCCGAAGAGGCGGGACTTAGAGGCGCCAAAGCCTTTGTCAAAGCTCACCGTGAAGAGCTTAAAAAGACGGAAACGGTATTTGTCGGGTTTGACACCATAAGGGAGATGCGCTTCCTTGCCGTAAACAAAGCCGACATCAACAACACCGTCAAAAACAATGAGGAATACTCCGACCTTTATATCAAGGCGGCTGAAAACCTTGGTTATAAATGCGCTTCATCGTCCGTTCCGATTGGCGCGACCGACGCAGCCGCGTTCTCTCAAGAAGGGCTTAAAGGCGTCAGCATAACGGCTCTTGACCATAATCTCAGAGACTACTACCATACAAGAAGGGACACTATCGACAACATCGATAAAGAATGTCTTAGGGATGTATGGGAAATCACGGTTGAATACCTTGATTTAATCGATAAAGGAGAGCCAAAAAAATAAATGGCTTTAAATAAGCGCCCGCTTGCGGGCGCTTTTTTTATTCTTTTTAATAATCTTGCTTTGATGCTACAAAAATAAATAGATTATAAGTTTTTTTTAACGGCAGATATTTGTTTATTAATTTTTGTTTAACAGCAGATACTTGTTAATAAATCAGTTTGTTTTATCGGTTAAAATCTGTTTTTGTTTTCTTGTTAAATCAATCAATTCAAAACTTTTTTATAATTCAATCTTTTTAAGGAATTTTCTTTAAAGGAATTTTTAGTCTATATCAGTGTTAAAGGCATTTAGTCTATATCAATTAATCAGCCTTTTGTCTTTGCCCTCAATGTGTTTTTTACTGCAAAAGCTTCTGTCGTTTAACCTTGAGGCAATACGCTCTTGATATCTAAAGTGCAGCTTGTCGGGCTCGATGTTTGTCGTAATAACCGTAAGATAGCCTTTTTTGTCGCGCTGGGTTAAAAGCAATAGGAAATACTCAAGCGTCACATTGTTAAGCTTAGGCTCAATGCCCAGGTCGTCAATGACAAGAAGCTCAGCAGTTAAAATGTCATCAATTAATTCCTCTCTTTCGGACACGGGGGAGATGTGATATTTCAAAAAGAGAGAAACCATCTCAAAAGCCGACATAAACAAAACGCTGTGGCCCTTTTCCGCCACTTCGTTTGCTATAGCGCTTGCCATTGCGCTTTTGCCCGTCCCCGTGTTGCCGTAAAGCATAATGCACCTTACTTTGATGTCATCCGGGAACTTTACCGCAACGGTTTTGGCAAAGGAAAAATAAAGTTTCAGCCTTTCCGCTTCCTCATCGCCGAATTTTTCGGGATTGTTGTCAGAGAATTTAAACGCCGCTTTATCCGTTAAACCGCCAAGCGATTTAAGGTTTTCAATATAAAGCTCTCTAAAGCACTCGCACATCTCTCCGCTATAAATTCCCGTGTCTAAGCATTTTTCGCAGTTATAGCGCGGCTCGAATTTTTTAAGGTCGATATTATACTTTTTGCACAGGTTTTCAAACTTTTTTTCGGCGGCTTCGCTCTGTTTAATAAGTTTAATGTCATATCTGCCCGCTCTTTTTTCACGGACAAGCTTGAAGGCAAGCCGTCTTCTTTCAAAATCCGCGTCCGACAGCTCTTTTATCGAAAAAGCCGCCTCTTTATAGTTTTCGGCCTGATTTTCGGCGTCCTGTTTTCTTCTTTTCAGCTCGCTCTCGGCTAAAAAGTATGCTTTGTCTCTAATCATATATCGCTACCGTCAAAAGAGTTAGTGCCTTTAAATATCGCGGATAAATCCTCTTTGGTGTATTCCCGCATAATTTGAACATTATCGGCTTTTTTGGGTGTCGCATCGCCGAAAGCTCTTGCCTCTTCAATGGTTTTTACGCCTTTTTGCTTCCATGAGGAAAGAAGCTGGTTTATATATGGCATGGGATATGTCTTGCCCGCCGCGCACTCCGCTGCGTAAAGTATGATTTCTTCCGAAAAACCCCAGTCGGACTCCCAGGCTTTATAAAACTCCCTGTCGGCGTCGGTGACGTTTCGAACTCTTCCCGTCCTTGCGATAACCCTCTTTATTGCCTCGTCAAACTCAACTTGCGCGGCGATATATTGGTTAATCGCCTCCTTTGTGGTAAGTCCCAGGGAATAGAATTTGTTGACATGCGCGTTCATACCCTCAAGGGTTTTTATGCCCGATAGGAAGCAGTAGTGCGCGATAGTCAACAGCGCCTCTTCGTCAAAACCTTTTTCTGTCCACGGGGTGGTGTAGACCTCGATTATATGCTCAAGCGATTCATAGAAAACGCCTATGGTTTTGTTTACCTTAACCGCAAGCTCTTTCAGGCTATCCAGCCTCTTTACATAGTCTTTCATTTCGGGCTCGGTGTAGATGTTCATGCGGTAGTATTCGTCAAGCTTGTCGTCGAGCTTTTTAAATGTCTTGCTCTTTAGCTGTTTTGCGGCAAAGACAACGGCGTTAATGTTAAAGCCCCAAGTTTTTGTCCACTTTGCAAGCAGCTGCTTTTCCTCAAGGTCGGCGCCGCCTTTTCTTCCTAGCGCCTTTAACACCTTTCTCATTTCCTCGCTTTGAGCTTCGTACTCGTTAAGCTTTGTTTCGACATCGTCGGTTGTCAAAACGCCCTCCGACGCCCACGATTTTGCCACCGATAATATGTAGGGGTATCTGACCGTCGGCCCTTTTATATTGATGCAATATTGAACCGCCATCAAAAGAGCGTTTTGGGTCATGCCGTAGCTTTCCAAAAAGTTGTAATATTCGTGGTATTCGTTTGGTGTAAGCATACGGTCGGGGAAGAGCTGCTGCAAGTGGGCGTTGAAATCCGCGTATTTTTCCGCCTTATATTTTTTAGGAGGCGTTCCTTGGTTTTTAAAGGAGAGGTATTTCACCTCAAGAGGATGCTTTGACACAATCTTTACAAGCCCCACATCCTCCCAGTATTTGAAAGCTTCTATTATATCGTCTTCCGATATGCAAAGCTTGCGGCTCATTGTCTCAAGGTCGCCGTCGGCGGGTCTTCCCGCGCATAGCATAAGCCCGTAGAGATATACCTTTATCTGGTCGGCTTCGGCATAAGGCATAAACTCGCCGATAAAAAGGTTATCGACGAGGGTAAACGAGTCTATTAAATAATCATTTGAAAACTTGAATATCATTTGCATCCTGTTTTGTCCTAAAATAATACCATAAAATCAGGTTGCGATAAAGTTTTTTCGGCA
>JAAZIO010000074.1 GCA_012800805.1 Clostridiales bacterium
CGGGAAAGGACCTAGAGCCGCTTTTTGAAACAATCGTAAATTATATAGACCCGCCAGAAGGCGATGAGAGCGGCGACCTTCAAATTCTTTGCTCGGCGATAGACTACAACGAATATGTGGGAAGAATCGGAATAGGAAGAATCGAGCGCGGCTCAGTAAAAACGGGGCAGGAAGTTGTAATTTGCGATTATTACAACAACATCCAGCCTTATAAAGGAAAAATAGTCACGCTTTATCAGATAGAGGGGCTAAAAAGAGAGCCCGCCCAGAGCGCGACAGTTGGCGACATCGTGTGCTTTTCGGGAATCGAAACAATCAACATCGGAAACACCGTCTGCTCGTCGGAAAACCCCGAGCCGCTTCCTTTCGTTAAAATAAGCGAGCCCACGATTGAGATGACTTTTGCCGTAAACGACGGCCCGTTCGCGGGAAAAGAAGGCAAATTCGTAACGTCAAGAAACCTTAGAGAGCGCCTTTACAGAGAACTTCTTAAGGATATGTCGCTAAAGGTTTACGATACCGACAGCACCGACGCCTTTAAGGTTTGCGGCAGAGGTGAGATGCACCTTTCCATATTGATTGAAACAATGAGAAGGGAGGGCTATGAATTTCTTGTGGGCCCGCCCAAGGTTTTGTACAAAGAAATAGACGGAGTAAAGATGGAGCCCGTCGAAAAGCTTTTTATTGATGTCCCTCAGATATATATGGGCTCCATCATGGAGAGCATGGGGTTAAGAAAAGGCGAGCTGGTTGATATGAACTCTGTAGGCAACCGCATGAGGCTTGAGTTTTTGATACCTTCAAGAGGCCTGTTTGGCTTTAAAAACGAGCTTATGACGGCAACCAGGGGCGAGGGTATCATGAACACCATGTTCCACGGATACGCGCCCATCAAAGGCGGAATCACAAGAAGATTCACAGGTTCGCTTGTGGCTTTTGAAACGGGCGAGGCGACGACATACGGACTTTTCAACGCCCAAGACAGGGGAGTGCTGTTTATCGAACCTCAAACACCCGTATATGAGGGAATGGTTGTGGGCTTCAATCCCAAAAACGAGGATATAAGGGTTAACGTGTGCAAGAAAAAGCATGTAACGAATATGCGAGCCGCGGGCTCCGACGAAGCGCTTCGCCTAAACCCCGTAAAGAAGATGAGCCTTGAAGAAGCGATTGAGTTTATCGCTGACGACGAAATGCTTGAGATTACCCCAAAGAACATAAGAATAAGGAAAAAGATTTTGGACGGCTCAAAGAGGCTGAAAATGGCGGCCAATCAACAGGAAGTCATATAATGAAAGACGGGGGCTTTCGCCCCCGCCTTTCTAAGTACAGAAGGAGTTACTTGCAACCGCCGTAGCAGCTGTTGCCAAAGTTCCCGCCACAGCAGCAGCAAAGAATCAAGAGAATGGGCAGTATGTCGCAAAGGCAGCCCAGTCCATTGCCGCAGCAGCAAAGAAGGATAAGTAATAACAGGATGTCGCAGCCGCAGCCGCAGCCGCAATTGTTACCACCAAAGAAGCTGTTCATAATGACCTCCTTTTTTTTATTTGAGTCGCCTCATACTTCACTTTACGCAAACTGCAAAAAAAATGTTACGGACTTGGGCAATTGTGGAATACTTGACATCAAAATAGCATTATAATATTATTTATAATTGTTATAATCTAATATAAATTCTTATTTAAGAGGTATTTTTATGGCGCTTACTATGGACAAACTTGTAGCATTGTGCAAAAACAGAGGTTTTATATATCCCGGCAGCGAAATTTACGGCGGCCTTGCCAATA
>JAAZIO010000075.1 GCA_012800805.1 Clostridiales bacterium
TACAATATAGCTGGCGGCTTGAATGCCGCACAAAGTATTTGCCGCAGGCAAGGCATGACAGTATCGAGCCTTGAGATTCGAAAAAGTTAAGGTCTTCATCCACCGGCGGCGCAACGTCAGCTACCATTCTGGAAAAAGTATACCAACATATATCAAACACCGATTGAATGTCGGCGCCGTACATCACTTTCCCGGTTTTCTGATTGAAAATCCCTAAGATGAACCCTCAAAAGGCGGCTTTTTTTATGCTTTTAAAAAAATCAAAGCGGTAATTAATCATTAAAACTTATTTAACTGATACTGTATGATTTGTGCTAAATAAAGTTAATACCATATGACTTAAGCTTAATATAACTGATACTGTATGATTTAAGCTAAATAGCTAAATTTTAAAGTAAGCAAGCGCAAGAGTTGCAAGGGAAATCAAAAAGGTATATATCGAAAAGCCGATAAGCGAGCGCTCTTTTACGATTTTTAGCATTGCTTTTACTGCGATAAGCCCCGATACAAAAGCGGTGATAACCCCGACAGCCACGGGCGCGGCCTCTATTATTCCGCCAACTTTGACATACTCAACCGTTTCCCAGGCTGCGGATGCTAGGATGATGGGGATTGATAGCAAAAAGGAAAATTCCGCCGCTTCGTCCCGCTCCACGCCAAGGGCGAGCATGGCGCTTATCGTCATTCCGCTCCTCGACACCCCGGGGAGAACGGCTATGCCTTGAAAAAAACCCGTAGCCAGCGCGCGGGGGCAGTTTAAGGGAAGGTTTCTTTTTTTGATTATTTTTTCCGACACAAACAGCGAAACCGAAGTAAGCATGAAGCCGAATGCGAGCATGGCGCCGTCAAGCAGGGAGGGAGCGAAAAATTTAAAAATCAGAGCGATACAAGCGGTGGGTATTGAGGCAATAATCAAATAGAGAGTCTTTTTTTGAAAGGGATGGCGAATCAGCTCAAACAGCGGCTTTCTTAAAACTATGACAACGGCAAGGAGAGTGCCCACATGCAGCAACACATTGAAAAACAGCGAAGGCTCGCCCACGCCTATCTTTTCGGCGAGCAGCAAGTGCCCGCTTGAGGACACGGGCAAAAACTCGCTGAGCCCTTGTATCAGTCCCAAAACAAAAGCCTGCCAAATCTTCATTTTCCTTTACTTAATCGCCCCTTTAAGATATAATAAGCTATGCCGTTTTTATAAGAATATGACGGCGGCGGGCCGAATATAAGCGATAGCTTACGGAAAGCATATAAAAACCATAAACAATAAAAGCATATCATTTAATCAAAGGATAATGAAATGAAACTCGGCATAGTAGGATTGCCAAACGTTGGCAAAAGCACCCTTTTCAACGCCATAACGAACGCTGGAGCCGCCGCACAGAACTACCCGTTTTGCACGATAGAGCCAAACGTGGGCGTTGTGGCTGTTCCCGACGAGAGGCTGGATAAGCTCGCCGCTCTCTTTAACAGCAAAAAAGTAACCCCGACAACGCTTGAGTTCGTAGACATTGCGGGACTTGTAAAAGGCGCGTCGCGAGGCGAGGGCCTCGGCAACAAGTTTTTGTCGCACATAAGGGAAGTGGACGCGATAGTTCATGTAGTCAGGTGCTTTAACGATGACAACATCACCCATGTGGACGGAAGCGTCGACCCGGTAAGAGACATAGAAACCATAAACCTTGAGCTTATCTTTGCCGACTTGGAGACTGCGGACAGAAGGCTTCAAAGGGCAAGGACTGCGGCAAAGGGCGACAAGAAGGCCGAAGACGAGGTAAAGCTTCTTGAGCGAATCATAAAACACCTTGAAGAGGGCAAGCCCGTAAGGTCGATGCCAAAAAGCGAGGAAGAGGAGGAAAAGATTAAAGGCTACTTCCTTTTGACCTCAAAACCCATGATATACTGCGCCAATGTTTCAGAAGACGAGGCCGGGTCGGAAAACGACTATGTGAAAGCGGTCAGGGAATACGCCTTAAAAGAGGGAAGCGAAACCATAGCGCTGTCGGCAAGGCTTGAAGAGGAGCTGGCTTCACTCTCCGAGCAGGAAAAGTATGAATTTTTATCCGCCCTCGGCATTGAAAGAACGGGTCTTAACCAGCTTGTCTCCGCCTGCTATAAGATGCTGAACCTAATAAGCTATCTCACCGCGGGAGAAAAGGAGACGAGGGCGTGGACGATAACAAAAGGCACCAAAGCCCCGCAGGCGGCGGGCAAAATCCACAGCGACTTTGAAAGAGGTTTCATCAGGGCGGAAATCGTGGACTACGAAACGCTGCTCGAGTGCGGAAGCTTTGCCGCGGCAAAGGAAAAGGGTAAGCTTCGCTCAGAGGGCAAAGAGTATGTCATGCAGGAAAACGACGTGGTAATCTTCCGTTTTAACGTATAGAGGAATTATGCTGTTTGAAAAAGAAATCGCAAAATTAATCCCGCTCGATATGAGCGAAGAGGAAATAATAGCCCTTCTTGAAACGCCGAAGGACTCATCGCTCGGCGACATTGCGTTGCCCTGCTTTAAGCTTTCAAAAATTTTAAGAAAATCCCCCGCTCAGATAGCGGACGAGCTTAAAGCCAAAATCCCTCAAAGCCCTTACATCGAATCGGTTGAATCGGTTTCGGGCTACCTTAACATAAGATACGGCAAAAAGGCGGTTTTTGACGCGCTTGGCGCCGCGCTTAGTAAAAACTTCGGCTCCTCGGACGAGGGCAGGGGCAAGACAATCTGCATAGATTATTCGTCCGTAAACATCGCAAAGCCGTTCCATATCGGGCACCTTTCAACAACCGTCATCGGCGCCGCGCTTTATAGGATATTTAAGTATCTTGGCTACAATGTCGTTGGAATAAACCACCTTGGCGACTGGGGCACCCAGTTCGGAAAGCTTATTTCGGCATATAAAAGGTGGGGCGACAAAGAGGAAGTTGAAAAGAGCGGAGTTATGGAGCTTACCCGCCTTTATGTAAAATTCCATAAAGAGGCGGAAGCAAATCCCGAGCTTGAGGACGAGGCGAGAAGATATTTCAAAGACATAGAAGACGGCGATTCCTCCGCGAAGGAGCTTTTTAACTGGTTTAAGGAAATAACGCTCGCCGAAGTGGAAAAAATATATAAAAGGCTTAAAGTACATTTTGACAGCTATAACGGCGAGAGCTTCTATAACGACAAAATGGAGCCGTGCCTTAAAGCGCTTGAGGAAAAAGGGCTGCTCGTTGACAGCGACGGCGCAAAAGTGGTCATGCTTGACGAGTTCGGCATGCCGCCCTGTCTTTTGGTAAAGGCCGACGGCGCGACTCTTTACGCAACAAGGGACATCGCGGCCGCCTGCTACAGAAAGCGCACATACGACTTTTACAAGTGCCTTTATGTTGTAGCGTATCAGCAAAACCTCCACTTCAAGCAGTTCTTTAAAGTGCTTGAGCTTATGGGATATTCCTGGGCAAAAGACCTTGAGCATGTGGCGTTCGGAATGGTGTCTTTAGAAGACGGCGCCATGAGCACGAGGGAAGGAAGGGTCGTCTTGCTTAAAGATGTCCTTGACAAAGCGGTGGAGAAAGCCCGCGCGATAATGGACGAGAAGAAAACAACGCTTGAAAACA
>JAAZIO010000010.1 GCA_012800805.1 Clostridiales bacterium
CGCCTCCAGGTTGTAGTTGCCGCCGAAAGCGTTTGGCACCCACTCGCCCTTCTCCCTGCCGTAGTCAAGGTAGAGCATGCTGGTGACAGCGTCGCAGCGGATGCCGTCTATGTGGTATACCTCAAACCAGAAGTTGGCCGCTGAAATGAGGAAAGATTTAACCTCGTTTTTTCCAAAGTCGTAAACCTTTGTGCCCCACTCTTTATGCTCGCCCTTTCTTGGGTCCGCGTATTCGAAAAGAGGCGTGCCGTCAAACATCGCAAGGCCGTGCTCGTCTTTGGGGAAGTGGGCGACAACCCAGTCAAGTATTACGCCTATGCCCGAGCGGTGGCACTTGTCGATGAAATACATAAGGTCAGCGGGCGTGCCGTAGCGCGATGTCGGAGCAAAAAGCCCCGTAACCTGATACCCCCAGGAACCGCCGAAAGGATATTCCGTAAGCGGCATTATCTCAATGTGCGTATACCCCATTTTCTTTATATAGGGTATCATTTCGTCCGCCATCTGAGCGTAGCTGATGTAGTTTCCGTCGGGGTGGTGCTTCCAGGAACCGAAGTGGAACTCATAAATGTTCATCGGCGAACCGTATGGGTCATAGTTCTTTCTGGTCTGCATCCATTTATGGTCTTTCCAGTGATACTTGCCGATGTCGTAGAGTTTTGAAGCGTTTGCGGGCGGTGTTTCAAAGTGAAGACCGAACGGGTCGCTTTTAAACACTACCCTGTCGTTTGCCTGACGCACGGCGTATTTGTAAGAGTCGTATTCCTTAAGGCCTGGGATGAACAGATTCCAAATTCCGTCCGCGGAGCGCGTCATTTTATGCGCTTCCATATCCCAGTTGTTGAAATCTCCCACTACCGACACGCTTTTTGCGTTAGGCGCCCAAACGGCAAAGTCCCACCCTTTTACGCCGTTTTTTTCCGTGGGAAAAGGCGACAGAAGCTTGTATGCTTCATAATTCGTTCCCTCGTGGAAAAGGTAAATCGGGTAACTGTCGCTTGTTCTTTTCATTTAAATCTCCAGTAAAAAAATTATTTAGAAATAAATACCAATCGTATTATAACAAAAACCGAAAATATATACAAGACCAAATATTGAAATTGTGCGAGTATTTTCCGTTCCTTGCAAAATCTGACAAAATTTTAAAAAATAACTCCTAAATTTTCCGTTTTCACCTTGGCGGCAAATGCATAGCCCTCTACGCTCTTTAAAATTTCGTCCGTGTCTTCGTCCCCGCTTGTCAAAAGAGCGAGGGCGCTTCCGCTGCCCGTCATGAAAGCTTTTCTTTCAAAAGCTTTCTCAAGGCTGTCTTTTAAGGGAGAAATGCCTTTGTTGAGCCTTGCCGCGGCAGGCTCGAGGTCATTGAAAAAGGGTATTTCGCCCCCCGCGTTTATTGCCCTTATTATATCTTCGATTTTGTTTTCACTCTTTGCTCTTCCCTCTTTTACCATCTCGTCGTAAAGCAAAAAGGCGGCTCCGCTGTCCACCCCGCCTAAGGGTTTGACAACCAAAAAGGAAAGCTCTTTATCAATGCCCGCGCTCTCTATTATATCTCCCGTTCCCTTAACTCTTTTAAACCCGCCCTTTAGCATATAAGGAAGATCGCTTGAGATTTTTGAAAGCTCCTCGTTTGACGCCGTCTCTCCACTATTCATTGCGTAAAAAGCAAACGCCGATAAAACCGCCGTCCCGCCACCAAGCCCCGCGCCTGAGGGGATGTTTTTCTTTATATATATTTTCGAGTTTAAAAGGCTGCCGAAGAGGGCGTACTTATTTATTTTTTCTGTTAAATAGCTTTTAAAACGCTCTTTGTTAAAGTCGGCTACATTGGACTCAACTTCAAGCGAAAAAGGCGGCCGGGGGATTATTTCAACCTCATCGCATAAGTTGACCGAGGCGCAAAGCATATCAAGGGTATGATACGCTCCCTTAGCTCCCGTTATTTTAAGCCCCAAGTTCAGTTTGGCAAAAGCCTTTATTTTCATACCCTTATTTTACCATACAATTATACAATTACAACAATAAAAAGAAATAGGGAAGCCCAAAAGGGCTTCCCCAAACTGGAGGCAGGCTAATGGTTAGCCGTCTTTTAGCCAAGCTTCCTGAAATATATGATTCTGTCGCCGTCCGATAGCGCATTTCCCGTGACGGAGGGATTTTGTTCAAGTATGCTTCTCGGCGTCGCCGATACCGCTTTTGAAACATCCCAAATAGTGTCTCCGTCCGTTGCGATGTAAACGGATATGACCGAAGTGTTGATTTCTTTAGCCTCGCCCACTTCCGCTTTCTTAAGCACATTCTGGCTGACTTTTCTCAGCACTTCCACTTTAAAGATAAGCTTTGTTGTTACCTCAATTTCCCTGTCTCTTTTTACCCTTGCCGAAATGCTTTCAACAACGCCGCTCACTTTAAGGTATGAGCTTGGGTCGATGTCCGCTTTGAAGCTGAGAGAATACGGCAGCTCGGCTTTTACGGAGTTAAGCCCGTTCTCATCTTTATAGATGATTGTCGCGCCAACCACGCCTTCGATTCTTATTGAGTCCTCATAGGGAGTCGCGCTGGCTATGTTGTTCTGGGCGTTGGTTACGGCCACGATTTCCCTTACCGCTGAGCGGTTTTCGGCAAGCATGGCGGATTGAATGAACTTGTCGCGGAAGAACAATGTCTGCTCAAAGGCGATGTATTCAATGTTGCCCCGCTCAAGCACCATTTCGTTGGTTAGCATGAACACGTCGTCGATTACCTCGCGCTCGGTCTTTTCAAAGGCGTTGATCTTAACCGATACGAGAGCTTCAATGCGCAGTATGTTGTCCCCCTCCTCGCCGGCAAGAACCACTCTGACATTCTTTACCGTCGCCGACGCCGAAAGAAGGCTGGCAAAGGATACGCCGCTCATCGGGATTTCCTCGCTGAAGGGAACATTGTAACTTGCGCTTCTGATTTCGCCCTCGGCAAGATAAGTAATGGTGGCAACGAAGTCGCCGCCGGCAAACGCCACGCCGTCGCCCGCCTTAAGCTCTGTCACTATAACGTCGCAATCGGTCATAAGAACCTTTTCGACATCCGTGTGGCATTGCTCTTCGTCGGTCACCTCAAAATCATACACCTTGGAGTCGGCAAGCGTGGTTATAGTAATCTTCTTTCGCTCGCACTCGCACTCCTCGGGCGCGGCAGTGATGCATTCGCCCTCCACTCTCTCGGCGCCGTAAATCGTCACTTCGACAACCGAGGTGAGTTTGAGCTCGTTGCTGGTTGAAATGTCGGTTTCAAGCACATTGAGTTCGCCCTGAAGAAGCGTGCCGCTCCTCACTTCCCCGGACACCCTCTCGCTGAAGTCCGCAAAATAGTCAAGGGCCATGATTTCTCCCTCATGGTTTACATATACAAGCTTGAAGTTAACCCGTCCGTCATAGTGGACCTGGTTGTCTCCCGCAGATACCGTCACGGTTTTGCCCGTAGACGACACCGCAAGAACTCTGCTTATATTATTGCCGTCGGCAAGCGGCACCTTGAACTCAACCACACGGTCAAATGAAGTTATTTTTCTTAAGCAGTTGGCGACTATGCTTTCATAGCTAAAATCCATATACCCCTCCTAATGGTTTATCAGTATAGCTTATTCGCGACTTATTCAGTTATGCCTATTTGGTTTAAAAATAAAAAACGGGGATATAATTAAGTCATGCGGGACATTGGACAAAACATCAATAAGGCAAAAAAAAGAATCGAGCTGCTTTGCGGCACGAAGCTTTTGATAAAAGTCAACGAAGGAAGAGGTAAAACAAGCTGTTTTACTGGAATCATCGAGGACATGTATCCCTCCTTGTTCACATTCAGAACCGACAGCGGCGAACTAAAGACTTTCTCTTACTCCGATGTGCTCACGAAAAGCGTAAAGTTTTTCAAAAACGGTGAGCGGTAAAAAAAGCGGTTTTCCCCTCCCGCTTTTTTTATTCGAAAAACCCGCCTTGAGCGGGTTTTATATTTTTATTTTTAAATCATTAAGGATTTTAATTTTTTTGCCTAAAGCCTTTTCATCTAGAGCTTAATTAATATTTATCTCAGCATATGTATATTTAATAATGTTTTTAAATCTTAAAAAAAACTTAAAATATTTATCTAATATTTATCTCTGCCTACGAATATTTATCTCAGCCGACTTTC
>JAAZIO010000076.1 GCA_012800805.1 Clostridiales bacterium
TCATATGTATATAGGATTTTAAACTATCTATTTATAGGATTATTATGCCGAATATTTTATTTGCGTTTTTTGAACATGAGGTTTATCAAATAACAAACTCCAGCAAATGCTGCGACCATTAGTGCTACAACTACAATCCAGAAAATCGCGTATTTCATAACTTTATTCCTCCTTAAAGATAGTATCTTTTGTGCACATTTCAGCCGACTTATCTTCTCTCAATTGTTAGCTATGTATTAATATATTGATTATTTTTATAAATTAATATCATATATATATACGCTTTTTATAAAATCCCTTATTCCGCCAACTCCTTTTGTTTATATGGCTAATTATTGCATTCAAACGCAACGATGTTAGAAATTCAATCACCCAAACACTTAAACATTATTATGTTGTCCAATAGTTGCCGTTTGTTAAAATGCACAGTGCTAGTATATCAAAGCGGGAAGATGTTTTCAACTGTTTATAAAGCAAAAAAGGGAGCTCGCGCTCCCTTTTAACTCTGTTTCATTTTATACCACGCCTTGGGCTATCATCGCTTTTGCTATTTTGTCAAACGCCGCGATGTTTGCGCCAACAACGAAGTTGTCTTTCATGCCGTAGCTCTTTGAAGCCTCGTCGATGTTGCGGAAGATGCCAACCATGATGTCTTTGAGTTTTCTGTCCACTTCCTCAAAGGGCCAGAACAGCCTTTGCGAGGACTGCGCCATCTCAAGTGCCGAAGTAGCTGCGCCGCCGGCATTTGCTGCCTTTCCGGGCGCGAAGAGGACGCCTGCCTCAAGGAACTTCTTTGTTGCTTCAAGGGTTGCGGGCATGTTGGCGCCTTCGCCCACCGCGAAGCAACCATTCTTGATAAGTATTTCGGCGGACTTTTCGTCAAGCTCGTTTTGCGTCGCGCAGGGAAGAGCAATGTCGCAGGGGATTGTCCAAATATCACGGCAATTTGCGACAAAGGTCGCCTCGGGATGATAGTTTAAGTAGTCGCGGATTCTTCCTCTCTTTTCTTCTTTGATTTCTTTTACTGCGTCAAGGTCAACACCGTTTTTGTCGTAGATATAGCCGTCGGAGTCGCTCATTGCGACAACTTTAGCGCCAAGCTGGGTTGCCTTTTCGTGAGCGTAAATGGCTACATTGCCGGAGCCCGACACAACCACGGTCTTACCCTCAAAGCTGTAGCCACGGGACTTAATCATTTCGTCCACAAGGTAAACGAGGCCGTAGCCCGTTGCCTGAGTGCGGACAAGGCTTCCGCCGTAGGGGATTCCCCTGCCCGTTAAAACAGCGGTATGCTCGTTGACGAGCTTTTTGTAATATCCGAAAAGATAGCCGATTTCTCTTGCGCCAACCCCGATATCGCCTGCGGGAACGTCGGTATCGGCGCCTATATGGCGGTAAAGCTCAGCCATGAAAGACTGGCAGAATCTCATGACTTCGTTATCGCTCTTTCCCTTGGGGTCAAAGTCGCTGCCGCCTTTGGCGCCGCCAATGGGAAGCGTGGTGAGTGAGTTTTTGAAAATCTGTTCGAATCCGAGGAACTTCAAAATAGACAAGTTGACGGAAGGATGGAAGCGTAGACCTCCCTTATAAGGTCCAATTGCGCTGTTGAACTGAACGCGATAACCTCTGTTAACGCGAACCTTTCCGTTGTCGTCGACCCACGGAACTCTGAACATAATCACGCGCTCGGGCTCGGTGAGAAGTTCCAAAAGGCCGTATTTTTCATACTCGGGATGCTTGTCGAAAACAAGCGAGATGGACTCTAAAACCTCGGTCGCGGCTTGGATGAATTCAGGTTGGTCCGAGTTCTTTTTCTTCAGTTGCTCCAAAACGTTTGCTACATAGGAGTTCATACGGATTTTACCTCTTTAATAAGCGGATTAAGTTTAGTGTATAATATATACCACACTTCCAACCATTATATATAGTCAATAATTGCCGTGTCAAATTATTAAAATGAATTTTCGCAAAAAATTTTTTCGCCCAAATAATTCCTTTTGGGTATTGAAAATAAAAAGGTTCCGATTTATAATAATATCATTAAAAACAAATAAAAAAAGGAGTATCATCTATTATGAGAAAAGCATTTATCAGCCCTTCGAAGTATGTCCAAGGTGAAGACGAACTCTACAATCTGGGTTATTTCGTATCGACGTTCGGCAAGAAAGCTCTCTTGATTGCCGACCCGTTTGCGAGAAACTTGGTTAAGGACAAGCTTGAGGCGACCGCGAAAAAATACGGTGTTGAGTTTATCTCTCCTGGCGATTTCAGCGGCGAATGCTCAAGAAATGAAGTTGCCAAACTCAAAAAATTTGCTAAAGAAAACGACTGCGACTGCACTGTCGGTCTCGGCGGCGGCAAGGCCATCGACACCGCGAAATGCGTAGCAGAGGGCACCAACCTCATTATCGTTCCCACGATAGCCGCTACCGACGCGCCCACTTCGCACTCCGCAGTTCTTTATACAGATGACCATCATTTTGACGACTATGCTTATTTTAAGCAGAATCCGTCCGTAGTTCTTGTTGACACCAAAGTCATCGCCAACGCTCCCGCCCGCTTCCTCGTATCAGGTATGGGCGACGCGCTTGCGACATACTTTGAGGCTCGCGCCAACTTCCAGTCCGTGTCCAACGTAAACGCAGGTCTCCCCTGCGGCGCCGACCGCTCAAAGGGCGACAGGCTCGCTTACGGCACGATGGCTGCGGGCGCTCTTGCCGAGCTCTGCTACAAGACTCTTCTTTCCGACGGCGCAAAGGCTAAAGCCGCTTGCGAAAACAAAGTCGTAACCAAGGCTCTTGAAAACATCGTCGAAGCCAACATTCTCCTTTCAGGTTTA
Organism: Clostridiales bacterium; assembly: GCA_012800805.1. Taxonomy (GTDB): domain Bacteria; phylum Bacillota; class Clostridia; order Christensenellales; family CAG-917; genus JAAZIO01. The sequence goes on from JAAZIO010000076.1 coordinate 2,840, forward strand.
GGTTTTGAAAGCGGCGGTCTTGCTGCTGCCCACGCAATACACGACGGTCTTACGCTCCTTCCCTCGCACACCAAGTATTTCCACGGCGAAATGGTAGCGTTCGGAACCATCTGCCAGCTCGTTCTCGAAAACTCTCCCGAAGAAGAGCTGTATGAAGTCATCGACTTCTGCCTCAGCGTTGGTCTCCCCGTCTGCTTGAAGGACATCGGAACCGACTCCATCGACGACGAAATGCTCATGGCTATTGCCGAGAAAGCGTGCATACCCGAAGAGTCCATCCACAATATGCCCTTCCCCGTCACGCCCGACATGGTTGCCGCGGCAATCAAGACGGCTGACAAAATCGGTTACGAATACAAATACTGCGGCTGCGACTGCGAATAATTTTTTAACCATAACGTGTGCCAACCCTTTCGGGTTGGCATACGCACGACTATAGCATTAGGAGGACGACATGAAAAAAATAATGAATACTCCGGAAACCTATGTGTATGATATGTGCTATGGCCTTGCCAAGGCGCATCCGGAGCTCGAGTTTGTAGACAAATACAAAATCGTAAAGAGGAAAGAAATCAATCCCGACAAAGTTTCACTCATATCCGGCGGCGGCAGCGGACATGAACCCGCCCATGCCGGTTTCGTAGGCACAGGTATGCTTGACTGCGCGGTTTGCGGCGATGTTTTCGCTTCTCCCTCGCAGGTTCAGGTTTACAACGCCATTAAAAAGTGCGCCACAGAAAAGGGTGTTCTGCTTATCATCAAGAACTACTCCGGCGACTGCATGAACTTCAACAACGCGGCAGGCGACGCCAAAGAAGACGGCATCAAGGTTGACTGCGTATACGTCAACGACGACATCGCGGTTAAAGACTCCCTCTACACTGTTGGAAGACGCGGCGTAGCGGGCACCGTTTTTGTTCACAAAATCGCGGGCGCGGCGGCCGAGCAAGGCAAGTCCCTTGAAGAGGTTAAAGCTGTTGCCAACAAGGTTATAGAGAATGTCAGAAGCTTCGGTTTCGCTCTTACATCCTGCACTCCTCCCGCAAAAGGAACCCCGATTTTCTCAATCGGCGACGATGAAATCGAGTTCGGCGTAGGAATTCACGGCGAGCCCGGAAGAAAGACCGAAAAGATTCAATCTTCCGACCAGCTTGCTTCAAGAATCGTAAAAGACTTGATGGAAGACCTTAAAGTTTCCTCCGGCGACGAAGTTGCCCTTATCATCAACGGTTTCGGCGCAACTCCGCTCTCCGAGCTTTATATCTTCAACAACTCCGTATCCAATGAGCTTGAAAAGGCAGGCGTCTCAATTTACAAGACGCTCGTTGGCAACTTCATGACCTCTATCGATATGGCGGGCGCTTCCGTCAGCATCCTGAAAGTCGATGCCGAGCTCAAGGCTCTCCTCGACTACCCCGTTTCAACGCCCGCGCTCACCTGGGGCGGCGTTATGAACGACCAGGCGGCGGCGGCTGTTGACGCAATCAATGCCATAGCCAAAGCTCTCGGCGTTACCTCCCTTCCCACCGCTCCCGCAAAGAGCGCAAAGAAGGCGGCAGCTGTAGCCGACGAAGACGATGACAACAAAACCTATGAGGTAAAGGGCACACCCTCCATCACCGAAACCATCAATACGGCCGCTTTCGTTGATGTAATCAACAAGATGGCTGACATCATCATCGAAAACGAAGTTCCTTTCTGTGAAGCCGACAAGATGGGCGACGGCGACTTCGGCATGAGCATTGCCAAAGGCTTCAAACAGCTCAAGGTCGACTGGGCTACCCGCAAGAAAGACGACATCGGCACATTCCTCTGCTCATGCTCCAAGATTATCAAGGAGTATTGCGGCGGAGCTTCCGGTCCCATCTGGGGCGCCGCGTTCAACTATGCAGGCAAGTCCGTAATGGGTAAAGAGGAAGTCTCGCTTAAAGACCTTGCCGATATGCTCCAGGCCGCCAATACAGGCGTGTATGAGACAGGCAAGAGAAGCTTCGGCAAAGGCGCGGTAGTAGGCGACAAGACCATCGTTGACGCCCTTAAGCCCTGCGCCGACGCTTTGACTAAGGCCGCCGCGGAAGGTAAGTCACTCCGTGAAGGCCTCACCCTCGGCGCAAAAGCCGCTGTTGAAGGAGCCGAATCCACCAAGACCTTCACCGCCAAGCTCGGCAGAGCAGGCACAGTCGGTGAAAAGTCCATCGGATACCCCGATGCAGGCGCATACGGTCTCGGCGTAATCTTCACTCAGCTTGCCGAGTATATCAAAAACTACAAGTAATCAATTCTATTAAAAAGGACGGCTTAAAGCCGTCCTTTTTTTATACAAAAATTTCTTTCAATATAAAACGCTTATATTTTAAAAATGATAATAATTTAATTGTTTTTCAATCAGCTCAACTTGTTATTTTGTATTTTGCAAAAAATTTTGTTTTTACAAAAAAAAACGGCGGAGATTATCCGCCGTGTTATCTGGTGCGGTCACTGGGACTTGAACCCAGATGGTTGCCCATACGCCCCTCAAACGTACGCGTCTGCCAGTTTCGCCATGACCGCTCAAAAGCATAATCATTATATAAAAGAACTGCGTCATTGTCAAATAAATTAATCTAATATCTAAAAGAATTTTATGGTTTTTCCTTATAAATTTTATTATTGATTATCCTTGTCAAATGTGGTATTATTATTGCGGAGGGAGTATATATGGCTAAATACACTCAGACTAAAAGGCCGCGCCTGATACCCCATGCTTTAAAGGTGATTCTTATAATTATAGGCATCATCGCTATCTTAGGTGGCCTGTTTTTGTTTATAGGCGGCATTGTTTACGGCTGCTCTTCGTTTAAGGATGCTGTTACCCAAAGCTGTCAAAGCTATACCTGCATAACCACCAGAAACGGCAATTGCGCTCTTTCACCTTATCCTTTAACACTTGATTTCAGTTGGGTCAAATACTCGCTTGCCGGCTTTATTTTAATTATCGTTGGCACCATTATGCTTGCAATAGGAACAAACTTCCAATCCAAAAAAACATTTAAAAAGATTTATCCCAATGCCGTCTTTTGCGAGAAGTGCGACACATTCTTTGATAAAAGAGACGGATACTGCCCAAAATGCGGCGAGCCCGTTGAAAAAAATAATAATGAACCTGTATACAGCGGAGAAGTGTTTGAGGAATTAGAGAAAAAAGATACCGTTATCATAGATAACGATACGGAAAATTAATAGGGCTTTATCTTGCAAAAAAATATGTCCTTATTGATGTCTGCAAAACCGAAAGGAAATGAAGCAAAAGATGAATTTCATTTTCATCCAAACAGTTGACGACATATTCCGCAAGCGCCGCTGCCGCAAAGTTTATTTCACAGTGTTTCATAATATCAATTTATTAATTAATAAAACATAAGGTGCAACTGTTAATGGTTGCATTTTTTGTCTTAATTTTTTTTACTTTTCTATAAAGGAGTTAAGCAAAAAAATATAAAAATAAGTTTATATTATAGAAGTTAAAATGAGCCACTTCAATTAAACAAAAAATGTTTATATTATAAAAGTTTAAATGAACCACTTCAATTAAACAAAAAATTGCTGTAGTTATAAGCAGTAAAAAGCGTTTTAACCTTTAAGCTTTAAAGGCAAACAACATAATAATAGAGCAACCATAAGATTAAAAGATATAATCTGTTAAGGAAAATTTAAAAAAAAGCATGGCTTTTTATGGTTTTATTATCTAATACGCATTAAAGGACAATATTAAATTTCAACTTTTTGTTTGTTTAAATGTTGAACAACAATAAAAACTTGGATTTAAATGATAGAAAAAGTTACGGCAAATTTAATTTTTAAAGCATGGCTATTATTGTTTAATTATTTTAGACGCAGTTAAAGGACAGTATTAAATTTCAGCTTTTTGTTTTACATAGTGATTTACATTTTTTTTGTTTTTACATAGTGATTAGCATTTCAAATACTGTTTTAAAAAACTTTTTTTACAAAAACTTTATCAGCGTTAATCTTACAAAATAATGAAATACTTTATCGTGATATCTTTTTTATATTTTTTTAATATTACAGTAATTTTGTAAAGTTAGTCTTCTATCAGTCTTCTTTTTCGCTCGTTAATTGCTTTGATTGATTCTTGCAACAGTTTTTCCGTCCTGTCAAGAATTGAAAAAGCGGCAGACCTTGCCTCGTAGTCGGCTTTTCTGAAGCTCTCTTCCGCCTCAAGAATTATCTGGTCAGCCCTTTCATGCGCTTCCCTTATGATTTCGCTTTCACTTGTCATTTGGTCCGCGGCCTGGGCGGCCTCGGAAACTATGCGCTGGGCTTCCATATTGGCTTGAGAAAGTATCTCTTCCCTTTCTTTTACTATCGCTCTTGCCTCACGAAATTCCGATGGCAGGCTGACTCTTAAGCGGTTTATGATATCAAGGAGCATATAACGGTCTAAAACGACTTCGGTTTGAGAAAAAGCGGCTTTCCTTGCTTTCAAAACCTCCGCCTCAAGCTCATTAATAATCATCTCAACATTATCCAAAGTTAATTTCCTCCTTTGAATATCATATTGGCAATATCCTCGCCCACCAAAACGGCATCTCCTGCTTTAAGCAGTTCTTTGGCGGTTGTTGAGGATACCTCTTTCAGCTCTTCCCTTGCGGGCAGCAATATGGTTTCAATGTCTCCGTTGCGAAGGTTCCATTCCGCCATTTCCCGCTCATACTCAAAATCGTTTTCGTTTCTAAAGCCTCTTACAAAAACTCCGCCGCCTATCGATTTAGCGTAATCAATCGCAAGGCCGTCATAGTGTTCCACCGTGACATTAGGGATATCCTTTGTCAAAGCCTTTAAAAACGCCATACGCTCCTCAACGGAAAACGCGCAAGCTTTTTTTTCAGGGTTTAACAATATTACCACATAAAGGCGGTCAAAGAGCTTGGACGCTCGCTTTATAATATCAAGATGCCCTATTGTTGGCGGGTCGAATGTTCCCGTGACTATACCCGTGTTCATTTCCATTCAATCAAATCAGCGCTTATCGGCCCCATTTTTTTGTTTCTAACAGCAACCAAATCAACCATGTCGCCAAGCAAAGCCTCGTAATCCGTTTCGCGGTCGCTTGAGCGCTCAAAAACGATGATGCCGTCATCCGAAAGCAACCTGCGTTCGATAATGATTTTTATCGCCTCCTCGCCGTTTAAAGACTTAAAAGGAGGGTCAATGAATATTATGTCAAACTTTTTGCCAAGCGATAAGAGATAATTTGAAAAATCGGTTTTGATGACCTTATAGTTGCCGTCAATTTTTTTAAGGTTGTTTTTTATGCAGTTAATTGAATCGGAAGAGTTGTCGATAAATACCACTTCCGCGGCGCCTCTTGATATTGCCTCAATTCCAAGCGCTCCCGTCCCCGCAAAAAGGTCAAGAACGGTTTTGGATTCTATACGAAATTGTATGATATTGAAAATGGTTTCTTTGATTCTATCCATTGTGGGCCTGACTTCATATCCTTCAGGCGCCTCTAGTCTTTTTCCTCTGTATTTTCCCGAGATGACTCTCATATTTTCCCCTTTATTTTACTAACCTTATCTTTTGCCCCTATTTGAAATTAATTACTGTATTTTAAATATTCCTAAAAATAACAGAGCTTATAAGATTAAAGTATATATTTTCGGTTAATGTTGTTCATTTTCCGTTTTCTTTCTAAGTCTACTACAATTTTTTAAAGTCATAGGGGATTTTATATTTTTGATTTTATTTCGTTATATGATTGTAAAATTATTTTGTTCCCTATATGACTGTAAAATTAGATAACGCCGTTATATAAAATAGGCTTTTTTATAAGATTACGCCGTTTTCGTTAATGATTGCGTCCAGCTTGATGTCGTGCTCTTCTGTTGCCACGCTATCAAGCTCCTGGCAGGAAAAGGCAAGCCCGAGTTTATAGGTTTTTCTGTCCTCCAAAAACCTGTCGTAATAGCCTTTGCCGTGGCCTAGACGGTTTAATTCTTTGTCATATCCTATAAGCGGGATTATGGCCAAATCCACTTCTCCCTTATAAGGCTCGCCCTCTTTTGGCTCAAGTATCCCCCATTTGTTGAACCAAAACTCCGTATCGACATCTATTAATACCATGCTCATGAGGTCGCCGTCGGTTTTTGGCACATAAACGCTTTTGCCTCGCTTTATAGCGTGACGCACTATATTCATTGTGTCTGCCTCATTAGGGGTTGAAAGATAGCAAAAAACCGATTTTGCGCTTTTATATGCGTCAAAATTTTTTAAATGGTCAAAAATCTTATCCGAGGCGGAAATTCTTTCATCCTCGGTCATTTTTTCAAGTTTTTCTTTAACTATTTTCCTTTGTTCTTTCTTGTCCATTTTGTATTCTTTATTTTTTCGTATTTATATAAAATAATACATTTCCGAGCGGCTTCTGTCAAACGCTGTCAAAATTTCA
>JAAZIO010000077.1 GCA_012800805.1 Clostridiales bacterium
AGTCTTTGGGGTCGAAAACATATTTTTTGTCGCCAACCATAAAGTAGCCGTCCGCCACCATGCAGTTGCTCTTTTGGTTGTAATAAAAATGCTTCTTTTTGGCAAAGGGAGTGGCTATTACCATGCTGTCGCGCGGGAAATCCGAAAGGGTGATTTCAAAGCTGAGGTCCTCTTTGTTTTTTCCGAACTTTGGATACACGCCGCGGAGAATTCTCTTTACGCCGTCGTTTTCAAACGAGAAAGAAACCTTTCCTATCGAGGCCTTGACATCGCCAATATCGGGAGATTTGGGCATGCCCATTTTTCCCATCGGAAAGAAGCTGACCGCTGTCATGGTTCTTTCACAGGGAACCTCGTAATCGAGCACGGATGCGCTTATGGCTCCTATGTAGCCGTTATCTGCAATGGTGAGCGCTATCGCATAGCTTTGATTTGTGATGATGTAGTAATCCCACTCTTTGATGCGGAACTTCGGAGCTTTGATATCGTTTCTGTCATACTCCCAAACCTGGCTTGTAGCGTAGCCGGGTTCGGCTATGTTTCCGTTTTTATCTAAAAGCTTTTGTTTTGTCTCTACCTTATGTTGACGACCCATAAGTCCTCCTAAATAATAAATATTTAAACTAAATACCTTAATTTTACATTGGCGCGTCTCTTTTGTCAATAATGCTTGAGAGCTGTAAAAGCAATAAAAAAAGCGGCTTAGCCGCCCTTTAAATCGTCCCGAAAGCTTTAAAGCCGAACACAAATATCATTGCGCATATCACGCCAAGGAGCATACTGACCTTTGGCACCTTGCCGTCGTTCATCTGCGTGGCCTCGGGAAGTATTTCGCCGAATGTCACATAGAGCATGGCGCCGCTTGCTATTCCCATGCAAACTCCCGCTGCAAGGTCCGACGAGCCGCCGATTAGAAGCCCCACCACAGCGCCGAGAATGGTTGAAAATCCTATAACAACCGTCATTAGAACCGCTTTCCACGATTTTACGCCTCCCGCGGCAAGAGGCGCGGTTATCGCCATGCCTTCCGGGATGTTGTGGAGAGTAATCAACACAGCCACCAGTATTCCCCTATTTAAGTCCGTAACGCCGGTCGAGCCTATCGCCATACCCTCGGGAAAATCGTGAAGCGTGATTGCTATAAGCATGACGGTGCCCGCCTTTATAAGCCGTTTCATGTTGACTTTCTCGCCCGTGTTTTCCGCTTCCTGGGCAAGTATCATGGCGTTGTTGTGGTGGACATTGTGCTGTTTTTCCGTCCTCTTTCCGTCAAGGTAGTCAAGAAGTTTGTTAAGCGCGAAAACCGCGATGACGCCGCCGACAGTTGACGCAAGCGCTATTACCACTCCCGTCCAATACTTGTAGTTTACGACCGACAGCTCGACCGCCTCGTGAGCCATATCAAATGTTATAATGCCAAGCATTACGCCGCCCGCAAAGCTAAGGACACCGCCCATGGCTTTCATTCCGCGGTTTTTGAAAATGACGCCGAAAACGCCGCCCAAGGCGGTTCCCACAACGCCCGCGACTATGCTAAGCAAAAAAATCAATAATTCTCCGGTCAATTTTTACCTCTTTTTGCAGGGAGTTGATATTTAAATTATTTTAATGCCCATAATTTTTCATGTCAACAATATGGCGGTTGACTTGCCTTATTTTTTGTGCTATGCTCCGTATGACTGCGAGGTTTTTATGAGCAGATACTTTGTTACAACGGATAAAACTTGCGATTTGCCGCCTGAGATTTCTATAGCCGATTTTGCCGTAATCGATATGAGCTATGTAATGGACGGCGAGCTTTATGACGGCGTCGAAAAGCCTTTTTTGGAGCCGGAAGAGTTCTACGAGCGTCTTAAGGGCGGCAGCGACGTCAAGACCTCACTTGTTCCGCTAGATAATTATAATCACTTTTTCGAGAATATATTAGAAAAAGGCTACGATATTCTCCATATTTGTTTTTCCTCCGCGCTCTCGGGAAGCTTTAAAAACTGCCTCGCCTCGGCGGAGCAGATGAAAAAGCGCTTTCCCGAAAGAAAAATTTTCGTGGTGGATTCCCTCTCCGCCGGGCCCGGGGAAGGCATTATGGTTATGAGGGCGGCAAAGAACCGCGACCTAGGAATGCCCATAGAGCAGAACTTTAACGATATGGAAATAATTAAATACCATATTATGCATATTCTTACCGTTGACGATATGCATCACCTTTACCGGGGCGGCAGGATTAGCAAAACGCAGGCGATACTTGGCACCGCCGTGCAGCTAAAGCCGCTGATTATCTTAAACGAGCGCGGAGCTCTTGAGAACTTCGGAAAAGCCATAGGCAAAAAAGCCGCGGTGAGAACGATCGCCGAAAAAGCTTTTGAAAGAATGAGCGGATACGAGATAGAAAACGACGCGATAATCATATCCCACTGCCTTGCGCTTGAGGACGCTTTGTATTTAAAAGAAAAAGTTGCCGCAAGATATGCGGATAAAGAAATTTATATCGTCCCCACCTCCCCGATTATAGGCGCCCACCTCGGCTGCGGGGCGGTAACCATTCATTTTATCGGAAACTCAAAAAAAGCAAGGTTGTCTTAACGGCTTAATAAAGTTAAAACAATTTAAAAATTACGCTTGATTATGGTTAAATCCATTTCAAGCTTTTTTTATTATTTTTAACTGTTAAAACGGTTTAGACAAAAGAAAACAGCAATAGGCAAAATAAGCACGGCAAAAGAAAAGCTTCTTAGACAAGCGGAGTTATTTTGTTACCATGAGAGGTTTAACCGCAAAACTTTCGCACGAAAAAAGGCCGATTGCTTTCAAAAAAGTCGCATTTAAAGATGTTATAAAATTTGCGGCATTTTTTGTTCTTTTCATACTGTTTGCTAACGCCGACTGCCCGTGGGGATACTCCCCGTTCGCACTTGGCTTTTTTGTCGGGCTGGTATATTCTCGCCAAAATATCCTGATACTTACGCCCCTTTACCTGCTTGCTCAGCTAAGCAACGATTTCAGCCTTTACACCTTCATTTACTCGATAACGCCCTGCGTCATTTTAACCGTCTGCTATTTTGCCTGCTACAGGCTGTCAAGGCCCGTGACGCTGGCTATACTTGCCATCTGCACGCTTTTAAGCCAGACTCCGTTTATCGTTATCGAGTGCCTCAACACCAAAGCCTACGCAGCTGTCGCGATAAACGCGGGGCTTGCGCTGCTTTTCGGCTTTGCCAGCGAGATAGGCTGCTACGCCGTTTTGATAAGGGGGCTTAACTACAGGCTGTCGATAGACGAAAGAGTAGCCCTAGGAATAATGCTTCTTGGCTTATCCGTCGGCGTATACTCGGTTCCGATATACGGGTTTAATTTTTATTACGCTTTTTCCGCCCTGCTTACGCTGTTTTTGGCGGTGGGATTTTCATCGGACGTTGCGCTCACCGCCGCTTTGATATGCGGAGCGGGAGCGTATCTGGCAAGCGGCAACCTCGCGATTGCGGCCGAAACCGCTCTCGCCTGCGCCGCCGCCTTGCCGTTCAAACAGCTGTCAAGGTTTGCCTCCGCCGCGGGAATCCTTATAATTTACACAATGCTCGCGCTTTACTACTTAAAAGACGGCTTTGACTATCTCAAGCTTATATCCGTTCTCTTAGGGCTTATAATCTACCTCGTCATGCCCAAACGCGTTACGGAGACGCTTGCCGCAAAAATGGGAGGGTTGTCTCATAGGGTCGCTTCAAGATATATCGTTAACCAGAACAGAACCGAGATGTCCATCAAGCTTAAAAACATGGCGGAAATCTTCAAAAACATGAGTAGCCTGCTTAAGAGCGAAACGGATATTGCGGGCATCTACGACCCCGAAAAAATTTCAGCGGATGTTGCGGTTACTTTTTGCGGCAAGTGCCCCGAACGCGAAGGTTGTTTTTCAATGCTCGGCGGAGATACGAGAAGCGTCTTGTTTCCCATGGCGGAGGCAGCCATGGCTCACGGGAAAATCACCATCCTTGACACGCCGCCGTTTGTGTCGTCAAGGTGCGTAAGGCCCAAAGAGCTAACCAAAGCCGTTTTAAACAGCACGCTTGAGGCAAAAAGAAGAGTAGAGAGCGCGGGCGCCGTACTGGACGGAAAGCTCATGCTGGCTGAACAGTTCGGCGGCGTGGCGACGATTATGGACGAGCTTTCCAAAGACATCAGAAAGAGGGTCAACTTTTCGCTTGAGCGTGAAAACCGCATTATAAGCGAGCTTGCAAGGCACAATATCATAGCGCAGGAAGCCGCCGTATACGGCGAGGGCGACAAACTTCAGGTTACGCTGCTTGTAAGGGAATGTGACGCCGAAAAGCTGATACTTGAAAAAGTTGTGTCGCAAGCGCTTGGGCAGAAAATGGAAAGAGGCAACCTTGCCCTTTTGCAAGGCGACCCGAAAGAGAGAAGACAGAGCGAATGGCGCACGGTATATCTTGCCTCCGCTCCCCTTTACTCCATAGCTTTTGGAGTCGCAAGCGAAAAGCGGGAAGGCGAACAGCTATCGGGCGACAGCCTGATTATAACAAAGCTTGACGACGGAAAACTTTTAATAGCCCTCTCGGACGGCATGGGCGGAGGAGCTGAGGCGGCAAAGACTTCAAACGCAACGATTTCGCTTATAGAAAACTTCTACCGCGCTGGATTTGACAGCAACATGGTTCTTCCCACCGTCAACCGCTTTTTGTCCTTAAGAGAGCGTGAGGACTTTTCCACCCTTGACATAACGGTTATAGACCGAGCGACGGGAATTGCCGACGTCATCAAACTGGGCGCCGCTGAAAGCTACATTGTAAGGGGCGAGGAGATAACGGCGCTTGAGTCGCACTCTCTGCCCGTAGGAATTCTTGAGCGAATCTCCCCCACCATCGAGCGGGTCCGTCTTGACGAAAAGGATATGTTTGTGATGGTGTCGGACGGAATAAGCGAGGCGCTTGGCGAAGGCGGGGTTGAGGATGTGATAGAAGAAGCCAAAACGCAAAACCCGCAAACGCTTGCCGACATCTTGGTGCAAAAGGCAAAAGCTTGCGGAGCGGGCGACGACTGCACGGTAATCGCTTTCCGCCTTATCCTGCCTTTGTAAAGTTTAAAGTATAGATATACCTTCTTTTACTGTCAAAATACGGCGGCTTATAAAACCCGCTAAAATACAAAACGGAAATTTTTTCAAGCTTTAATAAATCTTTATAAAAGTTAATTAAAAAGCTTCGCTTTGCGAGGCTTTTTGTTTTTATATATTTTGAAAATGAGCTCTTTTGGTGTATAATTTTTTTATGGAACTTAACGCCTCGATTCTTGATTTTTTAAAAGGCAAAAAGGTTGCCGTCGCGGTAAGCGGGGGCGTTGATTCCATGACCCTTTTGCGCCTTTTCAATTCAAGAGGCGACATCGATTTTTTCGCGGTAAATATCGAACACGGCATAAGGGGCGAAAAATCGCTTTTTGACAGCAGGTTTGTAAAGGATTATTGCAATTTAAACGGTATTCCCCTGCTTGCTTTTTCGGTTGACAGCGTACTTAGAAAAAAGCAGGAGCGCCTAACTCTTGAAGAAGCCGCAAGGCTTGAGAGAAGAAAGATTTTCCTTGAGCTTTTAAACAGCGGCAAATGCGACCTTGTGGCGCTTGCCCATCACAAAAACGACCAAGCCGAGACCGTCTTACTGAGAATAATAAGAGGAACGGGCATAAACGGGCTTAAAGGGATGGAGAAGCTCTCAAACGGCATTGTCCGCCCTCTTCTTGACTTTTCAAGGGAAGAAATTGAGGAATACGCAATTAAAAACAATGTTCCTTTTGTAACGGACGAAACGAATTTAATAAGCGACTACTCTAGAAATTTTTTAAGAAACGAAGCGATTCCGCTAATCAGCTCACGCTTCCCCTATTTTACCGATAGCCTAATAAGACTTTCAAAAAACGCCGCGGAGGACGAGGCGTTCATAGCGGCCTTTATGCGTGAGATTATCAAATCGGGCGACACCGCCATTATTAAAGAGCCGCTCCCCCACCCCGCCGTCCTTAAGCGCGAGGCCGCGGCGGCGTTTAGGGCGCTGGGAGTTTATCAGGATATCGAAGAGAGGCACTTTGACCTTATCGTGTCGTTAAAGGACGCAGAAAACGGCACAAGGCTGAATATGCCAGGCGGAATTGAAGTTTATAAAGAAAACGGCGCGATAGCCTTTGTAAAAAGCGGCTTAAATAAAGAATACCTAGAGGCGCCCCTGCCCGAAAACTTTGAGGGCGAAAGACTTGGCGTTTTGTTCTCCCTATGCAATGATAAAGGACAGG
>JAAZIO010000078.1 GCA_012800805.1 Clostridiales bacterium
CCTGCTATATTGATGCCTTTTTTATAGATGAAGTCGATGTTATCCGTGTTTTGATAAAACACCTCACTTGCTATCGAATTAATTTTATCTAGTATTATAAATGCTTTCTCGCTTTCCACGCTGTCGCAGTTTAAACCTACGGTGTATAAGGTATATCCGTTTGATATCAGTTTTTTTGCGACATCAATTATTTTTACGGCGTCGCTGCCGCTTCCCTCGGGCTGCAAAGAATCGCCCAAATCATTAATGAACGCAACAACTAAAGATAGAGCGGTGGGCGCCGGAAGAGGAGGAATATTTATAGGAATTATATCTGAGACATTAATTGTAGCTTCTTTAGGAATAGCCGAAAAAACGCTAAGGACAAATGAAATTTCGCCTGCGTTTTTTAGCATATTTAGCCTTTCGTTAAATAAATAGTGAGTGTCTATCAAATTTTCGTTGCAGGGCAGGGCAAGTATAAGCTGATTAGACAGCGTATCGGCCATAACTTGTCTTTCGCTAAAGTCGGTATTTTCAGTAGAGATATTAAGATAGGTTTTATTAATGTAAACGGCGCCGAAAAACACGGAAATTATAAATATTACGGCAAATATGCAAGCAATAATCTTTCTTTGTTTTATTGCAGTTTTAATTAGATAGGAAAACTCAATTGTTGGGTTTTTATGACTTGTCTTTATCTTTGCGCCGTTAAACATTAGTATTACGGCGGGAAGCGACAGCAGAACGGTTAAGAAACTAATAACAATACCCTTTGCAAATGCAATACCGAGGTCAAAACCTATTGTGAACTTCATTGCGCAAAGGGAAAGAGCCGAAATCATTAAGATAAGGCAAGCGGGAAGCGCTGACTTAAAAAAGAGTTTAACGGCACAACTTAAAGCTTCTTGAATAGTCTTGCTGCCTTTTTTGAATTTTTTAAAGCATATTAAAAAAGAGGATGAAAAATCAAGCGTTACGGCAAGCTGCAAGATGGCTGAACCGATAAAAGCCACTATCGAAAGCCCGGGTTTAATTATATGGCTTCCTAGGTTAATTACAATTGAAAACAATACGGGAAGCAGTATAATAAGAGGCTCAATAAACGACGGGGTGAATATTAAAAGAAATAAAATTCCAATACCAACTCCCGCCGCAATGTAAAAAATGATTTCGTATGCTAGTGAAACATAAAGCTGATAAGCAAGCTCGCTAAGGCCAGAAAATGATACATTTTTGCCTACGCTGTCAAAAAAAATGTTTTTCAGCTCTTTTAAAACCTTAAGAGTTTCAAGGCTTGAGGGCGAATGTTTTATAGAAACTATAAGTGCATAGTCAAATGATTCGCCGCCGTTATTTTTTTTAAATAGGGTTTCGTATTGTAAAAACTCTTCATCGGTCATCACATTTAGCTTTTTTAAAAGAGCCAAGTCTTCATACCACAGCAAAAAAGCCACGTCAGAATTCGACCTTATCTTATCGACAATGCTCTTTGCTTGCTCTTCCGTTGCGGTGAATGCTACCTCAAAATCGGATGTAACGGAAAAATATTTATTTAATATCTCGTAACATTTATCGGTGTAATATCCTTTAGGAAGATACTTTGTGATATCGTAATTAATGTTCTTTAGCGCAAAATAAAAAAGGGAAGCAGATATTATAAGCAAAACAACCAACGCAACCAAAAACGCCTTGTTATGCTTCACTATAAATTTTGCTAGTCTTTCGCTTTGCATAATACCTCTATTAGTCATTTTACAAAATTTAATGAATTTAAGCAATCGATGTTAGATAATTTTAAGTTTTAGAGCTGATATGAAATATAATAATCTCTTAAAAGCAAATTAATAATATTCTCTTAAAAGCAAATTAATAGCTGATATTAATTACAATAATAGCTGATATGATAAAATGGTTTATAGTTATATTCTAGAGTTATAATAATGGATTAAAGGTTTATATAATTATAAAAATTGTTATTGTTTTA
>JAAZIO010000079.1 GCA_012800805.1 Clostridiales bacterium
AATTTTTAATTTATCTTAGCAAACCAATATGCTTTAGTCAAGCATTATGACATTTTTCTAAAAGTGAAGCCGCTTTTCTGATAAGCCGCTATTTGCTGGTTGAGCTGCTCTACAAGCTCTTTGTTGGATGAAGTCTTAAGCATCATATTGTAGAGCGTTTCAATGGATTCAGCGGTATCACCCGTCGCCAGTATCTTTCTGATTGCCCAAATCGCCTCAAGTTCGGACGGGGTAAGAAGCAGCTCTTCCTTTCTCGTGGAGCTTTTAGCAAGGTCTATGGCGGGGAATATGCGCTTTTCGGAAAGCCTTCTATCTAAATGTATTTCCATATTGCCCGTGCCTTTAAACTCTTCATAGATAACATCGTCCATTCTGCTGCCCGTGTCAATCAGCGCTGTCGCGATTATCGTAAGGCTTCCGCCGTTTTCGATGTTTCTTGCCGAGCCGAAGAAACGCTTGGGGTTGTGAAGCGCTCCGGGGTCTATACCGCCGGTAAGCGTCCTGCCCGTGGGAGGAATGGTAAGGTTATACGCCCTTGCGAGCCTTGTAAGGGAGTCAAGCAATATAACAACATCCTTTCCCATCTCAACGAGACGCTTTGACCTTGACAGCAAAAGCTCGGCGGCCTTGGTGTGATGCTCGGGCGTTTCGTCGAACGTGGAGTATATGACCTCGCCTTTTATTGAGCGCTGCATATCCGTAACTTCTTCGGGCCTTTCGTCAATCAGCAGAACTTTAAGCTCAACCTCGGGATAGTTTTGCGCTATCGACTGCGCTATCATTTTTAAAAGCGTCGTCTTGCCCGCCTTGGGGGGCGAAACTATCATCGCGCGCTGACCCTTTCCGATGGGGGCCACAAGGTCTATGGCTCTTATCGCGAGCTGTTCATGCGCGCCTGCGTTTTCAAGCTTTAATCTTTCGTTGGGGTAAATGGGAATTAAATCGTCGAAATTTGGGCGCCTTCCAAGCTCTTCGTAAGGAATGCCGTTAACGGATATTACTGTGTGAAGCGCCGCCGGTTTTCCCTCCTGAACCGTGCGGGCTATGCCTTTGACATAATCGCCGTCCCTTAAACCAAGCTTTTTAAGTTTTACGGCGTTGACATATGCGTCTTTTTCGTTATACTCAAAATTCTTTACCCTTAAAAAACCGTATCCGTCGGGATGAACTTCAAGTATTCCCTCTCTTTCCTCATCTTCGCCGATTCCCCTTGGCGGTTCTTCTTTCAACACTCCCACTTCCGCTTCGGGTTTTACAAAGATTCTGGGTTGATACTCCAGTCGCGTGTAGCTTGACGCCTGCGAGTTTTGCTCTTGGGATTCAGCGCCTGAAGCCGTATCCCTAACGAAATCCTGCTTTGGCGGTCTGCCTCGTCTTGGGGGTTCGGGAGGAGCTTCCCCCGCGCTTATCCTTAAAATTTGTTCTATGAGAGCAATCTTTGGCAGCTTTGTGGGAGCGTTAACCCCTACCTCGCGGCCAAGCGCTCTTAGAGTAAATATATCCATGGCGTTTAGTTCGTCCTTGGTGTATATCTTTTTGAACATACGCACCTCCATACTATGTTCGAAACTACGATAGAAAATTGCAAGCGTTGCACCTGCCAAAAACGCAAATGAAGCTTTAAAAGAAGATTTTACCCGCAAAGCCAAAAAATTATGACAATGTATAACTCTTATGTATATGACTTGAAATTGCAAATGCTATAGGCGCATTAATGCTTGCGTAGTAAAGAAATAAATAAAAAGCGAAAAACTGAAAATTATAAGCTTTGTTTTTCCAAAACAATTACTTTTGTTTTTTCGCCGTCAAAATCGCTGCGGTCAAAATAAATCGTGTCGCTGTTGCAGTATACGATATCCTCCTCGTCAAACAACTCCAGAAATTCATTTACTTTATCGATATCTAACGCACTGTCTTTAGTCTTGTAATGCATGGGAATAACGATGTCGGGCATGATTTTATCAACATATTCCCTTGCTTCAGCTGCGTCAATTGTCATCAATCCGCCACCGACGGGTATCAAAAGCACATTCACGGGCATAACGGACTCAACGATTCTTATGTTGCACTCCTCACCTATATTGCCCAGGTGGCATACTTCAACGCCGTCGATTCTGAATTTATATATTATATTCTCACCGCGCTTTTTACCCGCGTGGGCATAGCTGCGGATGCTTTGCACATGTATTCCCTTAACTTCAAAAGCTCCCAGTGATTTAATTATCTCGGGGTTGCCTTTTATATGTTTTAAAGATGTGTGGTCTTTTTGGGGGTTAGATAATGTCACCGCGTCTGCGGTTTGCGCGGGCATCTCAAAGCCCACGTCGTTATTATAAGGGTCAGTGACAATCGCAGTTCCTGTGCTTTCTTCAAGCCGGAATGCCGAATGCCCTAGCCATTGAATTTTCACAATTTTCTCCTTTACTTATTTATGTTTACTTATCTTTTATTATATTCAAAATAATTATACAAAAATTAAATTATAAAATCAATAAATGTTTTATTTTATATTTATTTGTGTTAATTCTCCCTGTTTTCCTGCGTTCTTTTAAGCAGCGCCTTAACTTTGTCAATCGGGTCGATAAGCTTTCCAACCGATTCATTGAAATTGCATGACGCGATTATATAGGCTATATATTTTGAAAGGTCGCTTTCTATAAACCACGGGGCTTGTCTTAGCTCGGGTATTCTGTAAGTGAGGTTTGTGGAAAGCACCGCCTCAAAAAGACCTTCGGAGTGAGCTTTATCGAACTTCTCGACGCCTTCCGAAAAGAGCGGGAATGTGGCTGAAAGGAAGATTCTGTTTGCGCCCTTTTCTTTTAGTTCGGTGGCAAGTTTCAAGATGGAATCGCCCGTTGCAATGATATCGTCGGCAACGAAGATATCCATACCGAGCACGGGACTTCCGATATACTCGTGAGCGACTATCGGGTTTCTTCCGTTTACGACTTTTGTATAGTCGCGGCGCTTGTAGAACATACCAAGCTCAACGCCGAGAACCGAAGCGTAGTAAATGTTTCTTGTCATTGCGCCTTCATCGGGCGAAACAACCATGAAGTTATTGCTGAAGTTAAGGTCGGGATAGCGGTTTAAAAGCGCCTTTAAAATCTGATAAGTCGGGAAGAAATTGTCAAAGCCCATGAGCGGAACGGCATTTTGAACTCTGGGGTCATGAGCGTCAAAAGTAATGATATCGGAAACTCCCATATTGTAAAGCTCCTGAAGCGCCATTGCGCAGTCAAGAGACTCTCTGCCGCCGCGTCTGTGCTGTCTGCTTCCGTAAAGAAGCGGCATGACAACCGTAATGCGGTTGGGCTTGCCCGCGCATGCGCCGATAACGCGCTTTAAATCCGCAAAATGCTCGTCGGGCGTCATGGGAATCTGCCTGCCCATCAAATTGTATGTTATGCCATGATTGCCTACATCCGCTATGATGTATAAATCTTTACCCCTTACGGAGTCATGAATAATCGCTTTTCCGTCACCTGAGGTGAACCTTGGGAAACTTGCGTCTATAAGAAATGTGCCTTTTGATAAATACCCTTTTGTCTTGGCTTCGCCGAAAAAATGTATCAGTCTTTCATCTATTTTCTTTGCCAGCTCCATCGCCCCGGGCAGAGCTATTATGCCAAGCGGAGCTGCGCTATCTTTGTCGGAAAATGTTGCCTCGAAAAAGGGTGTCATTTGTAACCTCCAGCTTAAACCTTTGTTTTATTATACCATGCTTTTTTAAAATAACAATTATTTTACATGGGTTTTCAAAATTTCATATCTTTAATAATTGTCAAAAGTAGACCTTTTAAAGCCCTGAGGGGTTTTGGTATTGACACCTTTTTTTATCTAGTTTATAATTTTAATATCGTTCATAAATACAATAAGGAGCAAAATTATGGAGAAAAGAAAAATAGTTAACATTCTTCGGGTGATTGCTTACTGCATAGGCTTTCCTCTCCTGTTCCTCATTACCTTAATAACAACAATGCCGTTCTTCGGCGAACCTGTTTACAAGGATTCGTGCGCGAACGGCATTTTAATTGTTTTGGGTATGTGGGCTGTGGTAGAAATTGTCCGCTTAAGCTTGAAGTTCGCCTTGAAAGACAAGAAAACTCTTCAGGCCGTAATAGTCGGCATTGTCAGCGTTGTCGTAATGGCCGTTCCCATGCTTATTATGGACGCCTTTATTTCTAAAGATGTCGATGCGGTATCGGCAGAGGCGGCACAAAAGAAAATAACCGTCGTTTCCGACTATCAGGTGCCCGAAACCGCCGAAATCACAACGGCGAAGATTGATAAGTTCACAACAGCTTATTATGCCGACGGCGTCGCTTTCAAAGTCGAAACCGATGTGTCCTTCAAGATAGAAAACTACAACTATCAGCTCGGATGGTTCATGCCCAAAACGGACAGAAAAGATATCGGCAAGTCGCTCTATCGTGTCCTGCTTGATGATGTCGACGACTTTATGGACGATCACGGCATCAACAAGTGGCTCAACTACGAAGACTACTACTTCAGCAACTACAAGCCCACAAACGGCGAAGTTAACGGCATAGTAGACGGACATCTGCTTGGCGTAAGGTCCACAATAGACAGAACCATCAAGGCGGAAGAAGACGCCATAAAAGCCTACAACGCCGCTCTCATCAAGTTCCTTAACGGAGAAGCCGCTGAGCCCACTCAAACTTCAGTTTATAAAAACGCAATGGGAATCGATTCCACTCCCGAGGTTCCCATCACGCCTTATGTTGTGGCAGAGTGGAGCCTCCCCGAGCTTTACAAGATACAAGCCGAACTCGACACAAAGGCTAAACTTTACCCCATCTTTGTCGCTAGAGAGTATATTTACATATTCGTAGGCTTTGTTGTGTTCAGCACCATTTTGGTATATCTGTGCAATGAAAAGATTGCCAAACTCGAGCCCGGCGATAAGGTTGAATTCAAGTTTATGAAT
The DNA here is from genome assembly GCA_012800805.1 of Clostridiales bacterium. Lineage (GTDB taxonomy): Bacteria > Bacillota > Clostridia > Christensenellales > CAG-917 > JAAZIO01. Next base: position 4,952 of record JAAZIO010000079.1, read on the forward strand.
AAATTCAAAAAACAAGGCTCGGATGCGGGGCTAGTTCCTCCGTCAGCTCAAAACTCGGTAAACAAGGAGGAAGAAATCGATGAATAAAAAGGCTTTATTTATAGCTCTCGACGTTATTCTTTACGCAATCGGTTTCCCGATTATGTTCGTAATTGCGATTTTAAGCTCTCTTCCTTTCATTCAAAAAGGAATCTACGGTTTCACCGCCGTTGTGCCGATTATTTTGGTTGCGCTTGTGTTTGTCGCAACGCTGGTAACAGAGCTTGTATTGAGACTTACCACTAAAAAATCGCTCGCAAAGGGAGCCGACAGAAACAAACTGCTTAAAAAGCAAGGAATAAAGCTTGTCATAGCGGTATTCTGCTGCCTGACAGCCTTTATGCTTATCCTTGACATCGTGTTCCCGTCCGTTCTTAAAGAAGCGACGCAAGGCACTATACTCTATGAGGATATCGTATACGACTCGGCTTCGCAAAACGATGTTCAGCGTGGTCTTGTAGATAAATTCATAGAGCTCAACGTTGAAAACGGCTATCTTAAAAACAAGACTTTCAAAGAAATGGACAGCTATTTCGGAAGCAACGCCGACTCCATGAAAGCTCTGTTTGAGGAGCTCTCCCATGAATACAGAGGTGAAGGCTACAACCAAAACGGCGGTATGTTTATTCCCGTCCGCAACACTTCCCCTTACTCCGCTTGGGATGATTCCGCTTTCGAGGCTTTCGCGGCTGAAAAGAAGCAGGCTATCATCGACGCATACAAGGCTGAAGCTTTAAACAATGGCGAAGTAGCAGGCCTTATCACCAAAGTATTTAAGAGCATAGACGGCGCCTACGCATCATTTGACCCGCTTGTTATCGAGCTTGCTCTTAAGGATATGAAATACCTTATGAGCTCGTCCCTCTTCCCGAGCGGCGTAACTCAGATGTTTGCTTCCGACAGCAAGGGCAACGCCGTTTCTCCCGAAAACATCTACAGCAACAGCAAAATCAATCTTGACGACGAGTTCCTCTACAAGTGGTGCATACTTGACATGATCGGTGAAATTCCCGAAGGTTTTGAAGACCTCTCAACTCTTTTGTTTGAGCTTGACGGCGTCAACACTTCAAACGCCAAACGCGGCTCTCTTGACTATATGAGCATGGCATGGCTTAACTCCGTATCTCTGCTCGGCATTATCTCCATATTCACCGTCCGCACATGGTTCTATATCTTCTCGGGTATAATCATGGTTGCGACTCTTGTCAGAATGCTTATGCTCCGCCCCGCTTATCTCGGTTCTATTGAAAAGAAAGAAGAGAATGAAAGCGAAGAGGAAACTCCCGCGGAAGCATAATAAAAGCAACATAAAAGCCCGCCGCTCGGCGGGCTTTTTTTGTCTTCAAAATTTTATATTTATAACCAATTAAAATATCCTGTCTATTGAAAGAACGCTTACTTAATCAAATAATTCAAATAATGTTTACTTAATCAAATAAATACAGATTTTATATCAATCAGCTTTAAATTTATAATTTTACTTTAATTAAGCAATGTTATCTTTAGCAATCTTTATATATAACCATGTTTTGCCTGATTTTTTCCTGTCCAACAAAACCCTCAAAATTTTCGGTCGGATTTAAGTTTCATATTTTAAAAACCAGTTCACTGATTATGGTATTCATAATTCGCATTCCCCTGTCGTTTAAGAAAACGTTTGATTTTCCAATGCTAAAAAACGGCATGACATGAGCGGGTATATCAAAATAATCAAGCATCTTTATGTCCAAACCGTCAGCAAGGCGAAGACCCAAAATAATCTCCTCATATATTTTATCTTTTTCGCCCAGTTTCTCTAAAATTTGTTTTTGCGACAGCGGATTGGATAAATAAGCGTTTATATCGGGTTTGTTCATATAACGGATGTTGTCATTAAGCGAATGCGCTCCCGCGCCAAGCCCGATATAGTTTTTCCTCTGCCAATATCCCATATTATGTTTGGATTTTTTACCGTCACGGCAAAAATTTGATATTTCATACCTTTCAAATCCGTTTTGTTTAAGCCTTTCTATTGCAAAATCAAACAAATCGGCGCTCTCGTCGTCATTTGGGAGCTTAATTTCGCCTTGTTTTATCATTCTTTCAAGCTTGGTTCCGTTTTCAACCTTTAACTCATAGCAGGATATGTGCGATATATTTAATTTTGATATTATATCTATCGTATACTCTAAATCTTTTATGGTCTGGTTTGGAAGCCCCGTCATCATGTCTACGCTGACATTGTCAAAATATTCAAGCGCAAGTTTGATTTTATTGATTGCGGATGCGCTGTCATGAAGTCTACCGATTATTTTCAATATGGAATCGTTTAAAGACTGAACGCCTATGCTTAACCTGTTTGCGCCCACATTTTTATATTCCGTCAGTTTTTCTTTGTTTATGGATTCGGGGTTGCACTCAACGGTAAACTCGCCTATATTTCTATCGACCTTTTTAAATATAAAAGAGGCGGTATCGCGTATAGCGCCGTTATAAAGCGCGCTCGGAGTTCCGCCACCAAAATATATAGTCTCTATTTTTTCGTTTAATGAATGGCTGTCAAACTCTGTTTCTAGAGCTTTTACATAATCCCTTTGAGTTTTTTCATCGCAAATTCTGCTTGAGAAAAAATCGCAGTAAGCGCACCTTTCTTTGCAAAATGGATAATGAATATACAGCAGCATTATTCGTTATCAATCTTTAAGATGCTTGCGAAAGCTTCGCTCGGGACTTCAACGCTGCCGACCTTGCGCATGCGTTTCTTACCCTCTTTTTGTTTTTCAAGAAGTTTTTTCTTTCTTGTGATGTCGCCGCCGTAGCACTTTGCGAGAACGTCTTTTCTTAAAGCTTTAACGGTTTCCCTTGCTATGATTTTACCTCCGATAGCCGCCTGTATCGGCACTTCGAACATCTGACGCGGTATTACCTCTTTCAGTTTTTCGGCAAGTTTTCTGCCTCTTTCATACGCTTTTTCTTTATGAACTATCATAGACAAAGCGTCGCACATCTCGCTGTTAATCAAAAGGTCCATCTTTACAAGTTCGCTCTTTTCATAACCTTTAAATTCATAATCAAGGCTGGCATAACCTCTTGTGCGTGACTTTAGAGCGTCAAAGAAGTCATAAATTATCTCGTTTAGAGGGATTTCATATAGAATGTGCACCCTTTGCGGGTCGATATAGGTCATATCGATAAATATGCCTCGCTTGTTTTGGCAAAGCTCCATAATAGAACCGACATAATCCGGCAG
>JAAZIO010000080.1 GCA_012800805.1 Clostridiales bacterium
CATAAATAAATTAATAATTTAACAAAATTTTAAATTTTTGTTTATTAGTTTTCATTTTATTAAATGCAATTACTTTCTTTCGCTATTGTTTTATAGGTTCTTCTAAAAAATTACGCTTTTGCTTTTTTTCTTAAATGTAATTACTTTCTTTTGCTTTTGTTAAAGGTTCTTCTGAAAATTACACTTTTGCTTTAAATCTTAAAGGTTTTTCGTTTTTTAGACTTAAAGGTTACTCTAAAATTGCTTTATTTTCGCATTTAGTCTTAAAGGTTTTTCTATTATATTTATTTTAGCCTTTAAGGTCAATCGAATTTTACTTAAAGGTTGCTTTAGATATTGCTATATTGCTATCTCTACTTTTAACTTAAGGGTTAAGCTATAAAATAAAAAAAAATAAGCGGCTTGAGCCGCTTATTTTTTATTTAAATTATTTTTCAGCTTTATCAGCCTCTTCTTTGTTTTTGTAAATCATCTGAGGCACTGCGTATACGAGCTGAACAACTTTTCCGCCGGCATTCTTAATCGCCTTTATTGACTGCAGGTCAAATTCGTTAGCCGTTACGTTGAGTTTTACCTTAAGCTTGGCGTCGCCTCTTATTGCAAGGTTATTGATTTCGGAATCAATAAGGCCTTTTTTCTTTAAGGTATGTATATCGACAGTTCCGCCGTAGGGATATTCCTTTTCAATAAAGCTGAGTTTAAGAACTACCTGCTTTACCTCTTTGGGCTTGGGAACCTCGCGGAGAGTCATCGTGAAAGACTTCTTCTCTCTTTCCTTTGCCTCAACCTCTTTGAGTTTCCTTTCCGCTTCTTCTTTCTGGCGTAAAAGCTCTTCGTATGTCAGTTTTTCTTCGTTATATTTCTTTTTGAAGTTCTCTTCTCTCTTGCGTCTTTCCTCTTCTTCTTTCAGACGCTCGGCCTCAATAGCTTTAAGCCTTTCCTCATCAAGCTTCTTGTGCTGGTCAAGAGCGTTTGAAACATGCTGTTTCTTAGTGATTTCGGCCGCAAGACGCTCGGCTTCAATTCTTGCCTGCTCTTCTCTGCGCTGCTTTTCAAGGGCCTCGATTCTCGCCATTTCTTCTTCTTTCTTCTTCTTTTCAGCGGCGAGGCGTGCCTTTTCTTCCTGCATCGCTTTCTTTCTGGCGGCTTCTTCGGCTTTCTTTTTTTCAAGCAGTTTAGCCTTAATTAATTTTTCGGCTTCTTTCTTTTCTTTTTCTTCCGCCCTTCTCTTAGCTTCAAGTTCCGCTCTGCGTTGAGCTTCGGCGGCAAGGCGCGCTTTTTCGGCGGCTTTGCGGCGGTTTTCTTCTTCTTTAAGTCTTTGTCTTTCGGCCTCTTCCTCCGCCTTCTTGCGGGCAAGTTCAGCCTCTCTGACAGCCGCAAGCTCTTTGGCTCTGCGCTCTTCTTCTATTCTAGCTTTCTCAAGCTCTTCTATTCTAAGTCTTTCTTTTTCTTCGGCTTCTCTGAGGTGCTGCTCGATAAGCTGTCTCTTTCTTGCTTCAGCGGCTTCACGGGCAAGCCTTTCTTTCTCTTCCTCTTCCTTCATGCGCCTTTGTCTTTCTTCTTCCTCGCGCTGAATGTTAAGAGCGATTTGTCTTTGTCTTTCCTCGTAAGCTTCTCTTTCAAGTCTTTCTTTCTCTTCAAGCTCAAGCTGTCTCTTTCTGTCTTCCTCTTCTTGGATTTTGAGCATTTGAGCTATTTGAGCCTGAATTTTTGCCTGAGCTTCCGCGCGCTGAGCGGCTTCCATCTCACGCTTTCTTTTTTCTTCTTCGGACTGAAGGCGGAACTGCTCTATCGCCTGTTCAAGCAATTTTTTACGCTCTTCGGCGCGGCGTCTTGCCTCTTCTTCCTCTTTGGCCCTTTGTCTTGCGCGTTCCTCGTCCTCTTTTCTGACTATCTCAAGCTGCTCGTTTTGACGATTCAGTCTCATTTCCGTGAAGCGCTTATATTCTTCTTCTCTCTTGCGGCGAGCTTCTTCCTCTTCCTTTTGGATTTCAATAAGGCGCTGATTTATCTGCTCTTGGAGCTCCTGGCGCTTTTTCTCAAGCTCGATTTGTTCTCTTTCGGCTTTTAAACGAGCTTCCATCTCCTGCTGAAGCAGTTTTCTGTTCAACTCCTCTCTTTCCTGAGCAAGTTGTTGCAATATGGCAGCCTTTTGTTGAGCAAGCTCTTCAAGCCTTTGTTGATGGCGTATGCGAGCTTCCTCGTTTAATTTTTCCATCAAAGCCTGGCGCTCTTCCTGCTCGCGAAGTCTTTCGGCTTCAAGCCTTGCCTGCTTTTCCCATTCGGCGCGAGCTTTGGCAAGCTGCTTCTCCTTTTCTCTGGCAAGTCTTTCCTGCTCTCTTTCTTGTAGCCTGCTCCTTACGCTAGAGCTGGGAGATGTGCTGCCAGTAAAGTTCCTATTCTGCATAATTCCTCCTAAAAAGCCGCAAAGCGACTATCCCCTAATTTTGTCTTATGACAGTGCGGCGCGCATAAAATGCCGCGTCAAAAATATAACAGTCTAAATTTGGTGTTTTAGGTCAAATAAAGACAATTCGATTAAAGGTTCGCTATATCTAGCGTTTATTTTAACATACGGCATACAAAATTACAAGAGGAAATATTAAATCCTCTTATTAATTTAAATGATTTTTCTCTTGTTTTTCAAAGTTGATTCTTCTCTCTTCAATAACCAGCGGGCGCTTTGTAACCTTATTCTTTATGGATAAAACATACTCGCCGATAACGCCGACAGCCGCAAGATTAATGCCGGAAAACAGCATAACCGCCTCAATTACATAGATAAACCTTAGCGACTCCATGAATCCGAAAGCGTCAAGAACTCCGCAAGCGATAAAGCCGGCTAGAGCAAGGAAAAATGAGAATATTCCGAAAAAGGTTATAAATCTGATTGGGGTTTTGGTATAGCTTGTAAAGCTGAGCATAGCGGCATCATAGAGCCTTGAGAAGTTGTTGCTTGACTTCCCCGCCCTTCTCTTTTGCTGCTCGTAAGGAATTTCGATTTTTTTAAATCCAAGCTCGGCGACTATACCTCTTATAAACGGCACGGGCTCGTCAAGATTCCTTAAGACATCAACAAAACTTTTATCATAAAGGCCAAAACCCGTAAAATGCTCGATTTGGTCCACATCGGACATTTTTTTAATCAGCTTATAGTATATTGAGCGCGCAAGCCTTACTATCTTGTTTTCTTTGCTGGTTTTTTTAACGGCGCAAACTATCTTATAGCCCTGCTCCCAATAATTTACCAAAACAGGTATCATCTCGACAGGGTCTTGGAAGTCTGCGCAAAGAGGTATGGTGCAGTCGCCCGTCGTCTGGCATATCCCGTAATACGGAGAATTGAATTGTCCGAAGTTTCTGACATTGAATATCGCTTTGATGTTTTTATTGTCCTTGCAAAGCTGCTCTATTTTTTCCCTTGTTTTGTCCTGCGAACAGTTATCGATAAAAACTATCTCATAATCATAGTTTGCAAGTTTTGTTTGAAACTGGTTTATAACCGCTTCCGCGATGGGAACGACGTTTTCTTCCTCAAAATAAGTGGGAATCATTACGCTTATTTTTTTTCTTTCCATAAAAGCTCCTGATTTTGTCCGGGGTTATATTATCCGTGCTTATATTATAAAAATTTTTATATAGGCTAACATATCATTTGTTTATAAGCTATAGCAAACCTATACTTTGTCTGCTTTTACTTTTTATATTATTTATTAACCTCTTATATGCGAAAAAAATTATGCCGTCTATTTCCACAACTATTATGACGCCTTAAAGAGGTCATTAATCGTGTAATTGGAATAGCTAACAAAGAATGACGGGCTATTTACTTTAAGTTTAATACTTAAATAAATAAAATCAATATCAAATGCTATCTATTGATTTTTTTCCTTTAGCCACTCCACTGTCTTTTTTATGCCTTCTTTAAAGGGCGTTTTTGGAACAAAACCCGTGTCGGCAGTTAAATCGGAAATATCCGCAACAAGATACATAGGTTGATGAGGGTAATACTCCCTTGCGCCAAAGTTTATGTTGGAGTTCCCGCCAACGATTTCTTTTATATCCAAAACATAATCTTTAAGCTTTCTGCCCTCGCCGCCGCCCAAACAATAAACGGCGCCGTTTTTGCCCTTTTCCATGATAGAGTAAAGGGCAAGCGCCGCATCGTCGCAAAACATATAATCCCATATCTGCTCGCAGGGCGTAAGGTCTACATCTTCGCCTTTTAAAAAGTTTTTAATAAGATACATTATGAGCGTGGTGTCGGCGTCGTATATTCCGTAGATGCTTAGTATCCTTGCCCAGCAATGCCGTATGCCAAGCTGACGGCACAGGTTGTATGACATTTTTCCCGCGGCGTATTTTGCTATGCCGTATACGCTTTGGGGGTTGACGGGAGAGCTTGCCGAAATAGGCTTATCGGTAATTCCGTATTCAGCCTGTGAGCCTGCGCCGATAAAAACTTCGCAGCCAAGTTTTTTTGCAAGCCTTACCGCGTCTAGTGTGTATTTTATGTTCTCAAGCTGAATGTCAACGTCGTCTCTTCCGCTAAGTGTGGTTTTATCCCATCCCAGGTGCAAAAAAGCGTCGAAAGCGCCGCAAAGACTAAGGTCATTTAGACCGCTAAGCTCACATTCCACGATATTTACTCTTTCATCTAAATTATCAAGCCTTTTTGAGCCGGGGCGAACGATTGCGGTTACTTTATCACCCTTATTTAAAGCAAGCCTTGAAAGCGCGGAACCAATCATTCCCGTCGCGCCGGTGATGACGATGTTTCTCATAGCTATCTTTTTACTCTCCCCGAGCCGTCTCCCGCCATAAGCGCATTTACTTCCTTTATGCTTACCAGGTTGAAATCGCCTTCTATCGAGTGCTTAAGGCAGCTTGCCGCCGTAGCAAACTCAACCGCTTCTTTCATATCGCGGCCGTTTAATAAAGAATAAATGAGGCCCGCGCCGAAACTGTCCCCGCCGCCGACCCTGTCTACTATGTGGATTTTATACGACTTTGAAATTTCATAGTTGACGCCGTCGCTGATAAGCGCCGCCCAGTTGTTGTCGGACGCGCTAATAGATGAGCGAAGCGTTATTGCCGTCATCTTAAAGCCGTATTTTTTGCATAGCTTTGAAGCTACTTGGGCATAGGCGTTAGTATCTATAACACCGCTTTGTATGTCCGAGTTATCGGCGTGAATGTCGAAGACATCTGCGGCATCCTCCTCGTTTGCAATGCAGATATCTATATATTTTGAAAGTTCGGTCATTACTTCACGGGCTTTTTCTTTACTACAAAGGTTTTTGCGGTAATTGATGTCGCAAGATACGGTAAGCCCCATTTCCTTTGCTTTCCTAACCGCCTTTAAACAGATACCGGCCGTTAAATCCGACAAAGCGGGAGTAATCCCCGTAAAATGAAACCATTTCGCGCCGTTAAATATCTCATCCCAGTTATAGTCGCTATCCTCAGAGAGCGAAAAAGCCGAAGACTTTCTGTCATATACTACAAGTGACGGCCTTTGGCTTGCGCCTTTTTCAAGAAAGTATATGCCAAGCCTCCCGCCACCACGCTTAATAAACCTTGTATCTACGCCAAATTTTCTTACGGCATTCAAAGCCGCGTCGCCGATAAGATTTTCGGGAAGCTTTGTGACAAAGGCGGTATCAACGCCAAAGTTTGAAAGCGATACCGCAACGTTTGCTTCCGCTCCTCCGTATGTCGCTTCGAACCTGTCCGCCTGAGTGAATCTGTAGTATCCCTCAGGGGAAAGGCGGAGCATTATTTCTCCAAATGTAACAACTTTTGCCATTGTCCCTCTTTGTTGTAACACGACGGCGTTACAAATGTAATATTTATATTGCTAGACAGTTTCATTAAATCTTGCTTAATAAGCTCGTTTCGGTTAGGCGACTCCGTGGAAAAGTCGTATGAAAGCTTATCCTCAAAATAGTCGTCGCAGTTTTTATAGCCGTCCATACCCGCAAGGTAGACATTCTTTACTCCTATCTTTATCAAAAACCTAATAGCCATAAGGCCCGAGTTATCGATAATTTCAGGAATTTCCGATGAGTATGTGGCAAAGTTAAGTTTATAGTCAAACTGGTCGGTTTCTTTTATGTTTGATGTTATTATCTTTTTATAACCGCAGTCCTGAAGCTGGGCGTATCTTCTCATATTTGAACTGAAAACATAGTCTACGGGGAACATGTCGGTAGAAAAGTTTACTGCAATCACTTTAAGATTCTTTTCTTTTATAATATCGTTTATTTCCCCTTTAAATTTTCTTATCGTGGCCCCGGGGGCAAGCAGTAATACATCTCTTCCGTCAAGCTCTTTTGAGAGTTTTTCAACGGCTTCCTTATCGTCAATAAAGTTTTCCTGGTAAAGCTTATAGTAATGCTCGGCCCTCTCTTTCGAAAATTCCCTCTTATCCTCCTGCGACATCCCCTTTAAAAGCTCATAGAACGATTTTTCGGTAAGCGTGTTTTTCTCGCCAAAGAAGATAGCGTAGTTTGGATGACATCCCGCGGTAGCGGATAAATATAAAGGAAGAGAATACCCCCAAAACTTTGTCTTGTAAATTTCATGGAGATATTCATCCATTATCTCAAGCATTGGCTCTATTCTGTAGTTTGTTCCGTAGTTTTCGTTCATGTATTCGGCAAACAGTTCAAGGTTAAGGTTTCCCGCTCCCCGTCCCATGCCGAAAACGCAAGCGTCAATGCATATGTCACGCTTTAAATTCATCTCTACCATGGTCTGAGCGTTTCCGAAAGCCTGCTGAAGATTGTTGTGCGCATGGTAGCCCAAAGCTATGGACGGGTCAAGGTTGTTGTCCGCAAGCGACACCAGCCTCATAAACTGCTTTTTCTTAATCAGACCGAATGTATCAACGATGGATACCGCAAAAGGCTTTAAGCTGTTGAATTTTTCAAGTGCTTCTATAAATTCCTTATCCGTATAGCAGTCGGTTCCCACAAGCTGGACAAAAAGAGTGTATCCAAGCTCCTTTATTGCCTTGCAGTATTCGTAAGCTTCGTCTATCTTATGCTTTTTGAAAATAATCCTGAGGCCGTCGACGGAAGTTCCGTCATAGGGAATGATACGCTCAATAGGCACCATGTCGCCCATGTCAATCATGCCGACATACAAAAGTCCTTTTTGCTTTGGCGCTATCACTTCCCTTATGGACTGAATGTCGGGGAAGACCGCCCTATCTTTTGAGTAAGTGTCGCCTTTAATAAAACCGACTTCAAACATTTCTATTCCGGTAAGGGCGATTTTCTTGCCGAAATTTTTTATGGTGTTCTCGCCAAAGAGCCAGTCGTTGACATATCCTCCGTCTCTAAGTGTGCAGTCAAGCAGATAAACTTTTCCCATTTTTATTCCTCAATCGGTTTAATATATAGATTTTGCAACAGTTCTTCTCTGTCAAGGAATGGCGCAAGGTCCTCAAGCGGCGGGCTGAAAAGCCTTCCGTCCTCAAGCTTTTTGGTGCTGCTCTTGGGTTCAAAGACCTGCTCGGTATCGGTGAAAATCTCGCAGAACACAAAGCCGTCGGTATCAAGCGCCTGTTGAACCGCTTTTTGCATCTCGGCGTTACTCCTTGCGGAAATATAAGGATAACCGAAAGCGTTAGCTATTTTTTCAAAATCGGGAAAAGAAATATCTCCGCTTTCGGGCCCGATGCCAATCTTTGACGAATTTTTAAAAAGGTTGTTTTGAGTTTGCCTTATGCTGTGATAACCATCGTTGTTTATCAAAAACACCTTAATAGGCAAATTGTTTGTTACAATCGTTTGAAGCTCCTGCAGATTCATCATTATGGAGCCGTCGCCCTCAAGGCATATGGTATCCTTTCTTCCACCGGCAATGCAAAGCCCTATCGCCGCGGGAAGGCCGTATCCCATGCTTGCGACCGCGCTGTTTATGATAAACCTTGTGCCTTTTTTGATGACATAGTTTTGATGTCCCACAACGCAGCAGGCTCCGTTCGATACGGCGCTCAGGCTGCCTTCGGGAAGCGATGAGCTTAAATATTTTATAAATGCGTAAACATTTGCCGTCTTTCCGTTTTCTTCAAGGTGACGCTCTAAGGTGACGGGATACTTTCTTTTCCACTCAAGGCACTTTTCTCTCCACCAATCGCCTTTAAAGACGGGAGCGTCGTCTACTCTTTGGTTTAGCTTTTCCAAAAAGTCCTTGGCGTCCGCCCATACGGGCATCTCCACATGAATTGTCGGTTTATAAAACTCGGCCTTATCTATATCAACCATTATGACTTCAGCTTCCCTGGCCCAAGTCTTCCAGTTGTATCCTACCTGCCTTATGGATATTCTCGTGCCTATTGCCAAAACAAGGTCAGCGTTTTGAACCGCAAAGTTTCCTGCCCTGTCGCCCATGTTGCCGCCCCTGCCGCAATACAGAGGGTGTTCGTTCTCTATAAGGTCTATGCTGTTCCAGTAAGTAACCACGGGAACGCCGAGTTTCTCGATTGCTTTTCTGAACGCTTCAAATCCGCCTGAAAGTCTTATGCCTCCGCCGGCGTAAATGACGGCTCTTTGGGCTTTTTTGATTTTTTCTATGATAGCATCGATAACCTCAATGCTTACAGGGGGAGGAAGAGTTTCTCCTCCGTCGCAATTAGGGTCGAATCCTCTAAGACCGTCGGTTTCGATATACATTCCCTGATAGTTTACCGGTATATCAAGCCACACGGGGCCGGGACGGCCGTTTGTCATATGATGCCAGGCTTTTTCAAGCAGATATCTGATATCCTCAGGGTTTTCAAGCATGGCGCAGAACTTCGTCATGCACTCAACCGATTTTGTTATGTCAAACTCCTGATCTCCGACGGCCCTGAGTTTCAGCCCGCCCGTAAAGCGCTCGGCATACCTTGCCGTTGTGTCGTATCTTACCTGACCGCTCACCACAAACATGGGTATTGAGTCAAGCCAGGCGCCAAGGACGCCCGTTATCGCGTTGGTGCCGCCGGGGCCCGTTGTCACGCAAAGCAGCGCCGCTTTGTTATTCAGCCTAGCATACGCTTCTGCGGCGATTGCGCAAGCCTGCTCGTGATGGTTATAGGTGCTCTTTAAGCCATCCTTGTGCCCGAATGCGTCATTAAGGTGCATGGCTCCGCCGCCAACAACCGTAAAGCAGTCGGTTATTCCCTTTTCAACCAAAAAGTCCGCGATATAATCGGCAATCCTTTGTTTCATAATTCACCGTTTCTTAGTTTTTTGCATTGCATTTAAGGTTAATTTATAGCTGGTTAAATATAGTTTCAGTATTCGTTGTCCGAATATTTTTTCGGTCTAAGGTTCTTTTTAGAGTTTTCTGCCCAGTCGTTTTCTAATCCGTTTATAAATTTACTTCGGCTTTGTCTTTTTTTTAGACTGTTCGGTTCAGGTTGCCATAAATCCTAGCTTTTACTGGCTGTTCTTTCAGTTTATTAATTAATCTAAGCTTGTTATTAATTAATCTAAGCTCGGCTCTTCATTTTCTTTGTTATTATCATCGTCTTTGTTTTCAGAGTTTTCAATAAGCCCCACCGCGTTTTGTTCTTTCAAAGCTTTTTTGTCACGAAAACTGAAAAAGTTATGTCCAAAATAGCTGACAAGAGTGCTGATTAAAAGCGTTATTATTACCGTAGCTATCATCGGAACTTTCCAGACATTGTTAAGCAGCATCTTAAGCCCGTAGTTTATGCCAAACGACACAAGGTAGACGGTGATGAACTTAACGAATTCGACAAGCGACTTTTTCTTGCTTCTGAATGTGAAAAACTTGTTCCATAAGTAACTGTGGAAGGTGCCAACCACTTGAGCTATTACAGAGGCAATCGCTATAACCTCGGGCGATATGCTTTCACGGTCAATAAGAGGCTCTCCGAACAAAAAATAAACGAGATATTCAACCCCTACTCCGACAGCGGTGTTGAGACCGCCGACAAAGAGGAAGCGCACCCGTTTATCATAATAAAGTTTTATTATTAACGCTTTAAATTTTTGCCCGCGAGTCGGCTTTAATTCGGTGTTTTCCTCCGACTCTCGGGCAATTTTTTCCTTTTTCATAATTTAGTTAAGAGCCTCTATTATTGCTTCCGCCATGTCATCTATCATCTGGTCGGTCATTCCGGGATATACGCCAACCCAGAAAGTATCGCGCATTATCCTGTCTGTGTTTTTAAGCTCGCCAACGACTCTGTATCCCTCGCCTTTTGCCCGCATCTCATCAAAGCATGGATGCTTTATGAGATTTCCGGCAAAAAGCCTTCTTGTTTGAATGCCTTTTTCCTCA
>JAAZIO010000081.1 GCA_012800805.1 Clostridiales bacterium
CGCCGGATGTGGTAAAGTTTATCAACTTCAATCCCATGTATCACTATGTGACATATTTTAGGGATATAATCACGGGCACGGTGCCCTCGGCTCTTACTCACTTGATTATCTACGGCATGGGCATATTCTGTTTCGGCGTAGGCTGGCTTGTGTTTAGCCTGAGCAAGAAAAAATTCATTTTGTATATTTAGGTTGCCATGAATAGCATAGACACGGAAAACAGCATCATAGCGGAACTAGCGGAACTTAAAAACGCCGCCCCGCCAAAGCTTCAAAATTTTGACACTCCTTTTGAAGAGGACGAAAGCATACTTATCGAAGCGCGTGATGTTTCGATGAAATTCCGCATGCCCACCGAAAAAATAGACAGCGCCAAAGAGTTTTTTGTAAAACTTTTAAAGGGCCAGCTTAGATATCAGTCATTTGAAGTGCTTAAAAATATAAGTTTTCGGGTAAAACGCGGGGAAAGCCTGGGGCTTATAGGAAGAAACGGCGCGGGGAAATCCACGCTTTTAAGAATCGTCGCGGGCATTATGGAACCTACGGGAGGTTATGTAAAAACCAGAGGCAATATGGTTCCGCTGCTTAAGCTGGGCGCGGGTTTTGACATGAACGCTACCGGTGAGGAAAACATTTACCTTAACGGGGCAATGCTCGGTTTTTCCAAAAAGGAGATGAGGGCAAAATACGACAGCATAGTGGCGTTTTCAGAGCTTGAAAAGTTTATGAAAGTTCCGCTTAAAAACTACTCTTCCGGTATGCTGACAAGACTTGGCTTTGCAATCGCCGTCGATGTTCACCCCGATATCATGCTTATAGACGAGGTGCTTGCAGTAGGCGACGCCGTGTTCCAGCAAAAGTGCGCCCAAAAGATTGACCAGCTTAAATCCGAAGGAACCACATTTATTGTGGTATCCCACAGCATCACGCAAATAAGACGGCTTTGCCAAAACGCCATATACCTAAAAAACGGGGAATTAGTGGCCGCGGGCGATGTCAACGCCGTCACCAAGCTTTACTCGGACGATTTTCCCAAGCCCCAAAACGGCAAAATTAAATGAAGGTATATAATTAAACTTTGTTAAACAGCTTTTCCCAGTTTTCAAAAGAAGTCAGACGGGAAAAGCTTTTTTTGTAGCTTCTTTTTGCGGCTTTTGCTTTAAAGATAAATTTAATAAACACGCAAAGCGTTTTAAAAGCGTGTTTTACCATCTCGCCTTTTTTTATTTCGGTGATAAAACCCTGCCCCGTTGAGGGGTTGTATTGAACGACTTTTGCGGCTTTATGGAACTGCCCGATTTTAGGGTCTCTCATGTCAACCACTCTGTAGGGCGACTTGTCGTAAAAAACTTTAGGGATTAAATATCCGTTTAAAGTTAAGGCTCTTGAAAGCGGCAGTGAGTTATTTTTGTCCTCTTTGTAAAAACTATCCGTCGCATAGCCTTTTGCGTTAAGCTCATCTTTTGAAAGCAGGCAAAAGTCATCTTTTCTTAAGACGGCGTTTAACTCCTCGGGGTCACTATCTAGCAGAAATTTCGCGCCCTTTAAAAAGTCGCTGTAAGCTTTGTATATATACCTTATCGCAAAATAACGCTGAAAGATAAGCTGCTTTCCGACTGACGCAAAGAGCTTTTTTACAGCGCATTTGAAAAAGTCTTTGTCGTAGAGCGATGATACTATAAGCTCGTTTCTTTTAATGTAATACTCAAGAGACGGGTTGTACTTGTTTTCAAACGGCTCATGCCAGACGCCTATTCCGTTTACAAGCATCAGCTCCTTATCGCAGCGGAGGGAATACTCCACATCGTCGTGCTTTATAAACAGCGGAAGCGGAAGCCCGAATTTTTCGGCAAAAGCAACGGGCATGCACGCCCACCACCAGCCTGTGTAATCGGCGTCTTTCTCCGTTTCATTGGCTAAAAGAAAGGCTCTCTCGGTTAAATCAAAATTATGGTTGTTTGCATATACTTTTGAGCCCTTCCACTTTGCGCCAAGCTCGTGCTGAAGCGTCATGTTATCGCTTCTTATCATCGAAGCGCCTACGACAAGCTTTTCGGGATTTTTTGCGACACGCAAGATGTTTATGGTCTTTTTTAGTGTTTCAAGGTTAAAGAATATGTCGTCGTCGGAGAGCAGAAAATGCGTAAATCCTCCTCTTTTTACAACCTCCACTATCCCTCTTGTAAATCCGCCCGAGCCGCCGAGGTTACGGTTTTTTATAAGCGTCGCCCCATTTAACTCGCTCTCATTTAAAGTTCCCCCGTTATCTACCACAAACGCTTCAATTTCGTTTAAAAGCTCTTTTAATTTTGCGGTGTTGGCTTTTACGCTCTCTTCTCTTTTGTAAGTGCAAATAACCATGCCCACCTTTACGGTGTTGACATCCGCTATTTCGCTTTCATATCCGCCGCCGTAAAACACGCACTCACTGTCGGACAAAAGCTTAAGATAGATAAATCCACATGAATGGTTAAAACCGTTTAGAAAAGCTAAGTCACATTCAATGTAATGTGTTGTTTTTTTATAGGCGTTTATCTTTATTGAGGCAAGCTCTTTATCTATTATGTTTTCCTCCTTTTCTTTAGAGTAAGCGCAAAGCCTTAGCTGCGCCGTTGCCTCTCCTTTTATTTGAATGCGGACTTTTATGTTTTCGACTTTGGTATGCTTTAAATATTTTGAATATGAAAAACAGTTGAAATAAGTATCAAACGAAACGGCTCCGCAAAAAGCAAGCGCGCCTTCAGACAATGAATATTGCCCTTCGGTTCTAAAATAAAGCAGCGGCTGTTGTCCGCCGCTTGGCAGGGTGAAATCAAACAACTTCATTTTAGCTCTCTTTTTGCAGTATCCAGCGCCAAGCGGATCACCTTATCCATGTCGTAGTATTTGTATGTTGCAAGCCTTCCGCCAAAAATTACACTCTTGTCTTTTTTAGCGCGCTCAAAATACATATCGTAAATTCTTTGGTTCCTTTCGTTGTTTATTGGATAATACGGCTCAAGACCCTCTTTCCACTCCGCGCTGTATTCTTTGCTTATCACCGTCTTTTTTGTGTCGGCGTTTTCAAAATGTTTGTGCTCTATTATCCTGGTATAAGGGACATCCTTTGATGTGTAGTTTACCACGGCGCAGCCTTGATAGTTTTCGGTATCCAAAACCTCGGTTTCAAAGGTTACGGTTCTGTATTCCAGCGCGCCGTATTCGTAGTTGTAAAACCTGTCTATCTCGCCCGTGTAAACAGTCACTTTGGCGATATCCCTGTTGTTTTTTATAAAGTTAAAGTAATCTGTGTTTAACAAGACATCCGCGCCCTCAAGCATTTTTTGGATAATCTTGGTATAACCTCCTATCGGTATCCCCTGATAGCGGTCGTTAAAGTAGTTGTTGTCGTAGGTGAACCTAAGAGGCAGCCTTTTAATTATGAACACAGGAAGCTCGTTGCATGGTCTGCCCCATTGTTTTTCAGTGTATTCTTTAATCAGTTTTTGATAAATATCCTTTCCTACAAGATAGAGCGCCTGCTCTTCTAGGTTTTTCGGCTCCTTGATGTCAAACTCCGCTCGCTGACTGTCTATTATTTCTTTTGCTTGCTTAGGGGTTGAAACCCCCCACATCCTGCAAAAGGTGTTCATGTTGAACGGAAGATTGTATATCTCGCCTTTATAGTTAGCAATGGGCGTGTTTATGAAATTGTTGAACTCGCAAAAGCGGTTGACATAATCCCACACTTCTTTGTCCGAAGTGTGGAAGATATGAGCCCCGTATTTATGAACTTGGATACCCTCAATCTGCTCGGTGTAAACATTGCCCCCGATGTGCGGACGCCTGTCAATAACAAGGCACTTTTTGCCCCTTTTAAGGGCTTCGCAGGCAAATACCGAACCAAACAGCCCGGCTCCAACAATTAAATAATCGTATTTCATGGCTTACTAGAGTTAATATACCATTTAATAAAAATTTTGTAAACATTAAGCCGTTTATAAACGGAATTTGTAATATAAGGTGATACTTTATAATTTGGCGGTTAATTGACAAAATAAAATAAAGCTATTAGACTTAATTAGAGGTAGCATACGGAAGATATAATCAAAATCGCGCAGATAGTCGGCAACGCAAAAGGCGGCGGAGTGATAAGCTGCGTGCTGAATTTTTATAAAAACATCGACCGCGAAAAGTTCAGGTTCGATTTTTACACCTACGGGCCCTCCAAATTCGACAAGGAAATCGAGGAGCTCGGCGGAAAGGTTTTTTATTACCCTAACCCGCTCTCGCCTTTAAAATCCATAAAAGCGCTTAAGGAAATGCTAAAAAAAGAGGACTACCTCGCAGTTCACGCGCATCTTACCACTTTATCGGCCGTTCCCCTTTGCGCCGCGAAAAAATGCGGCATCCCTTATCGCATATGCCATTCGCACTCGACAACCCATAGAAGTGAGGGTCTTGCGTATATCGTAAAGAGCGTTTTAAAAAGGTTTTCAAAAATTTATCCCACGCATCTAGCCGGGTGCAGCATGCTAAGCAACCGCTGGCTTTACGGCAAAAAGAGCGCAGAGAAAGCCTTTCTTTTAAGAAACGCCATAGACTTTGAAAAATTTTCGTTTAACGATGAAGAGCGGAAAGCCCAGCGTAGCAAACTTTTTTTGTCGGAAAGCGATAAAGTGATAGGCCATGTCGGAAGGTTCGCCTTTCAAAAAAATGTGCCGTTTTTGCTTAAATCTTTCAAACTGCTTTGTGAAAAAAGAGACGATGTTCATCTTGTATTGGTTTCCGACCTCGGGGACGAATTTAAGGTAAGAAAGGAAATTGCAGCGCTGAACCTTGAAGGCAAGGTTCATATACTGCCCCCAAGAAAAGACGTTGAAAAATACTTTACCATGTTTGACATCTTTGCGCTGCCCTCCCGCTATGAGGGGCTTCCTTTGGTCGCCGTGGAGGCGCAGGTAATGGGCATGCCCTGCCTGCTTTCGGACGAAATAACATTTGAGGCAAACGTTAGCGGAAAGTGCGAGTTTTTGCCCATAAAAAGCGAAAAGGCATGGGCGCAAAAGCTTGACGAAATGCTTGACAACCTTTACCGCTATGACGAAAAAGAGCTGATAAGAGAAAAGGGATTTGACATAAAACTTGAGTCCAAGAGGCTTGAGGAGTATTATCTGTCGCTAGGAGCTGAAAATGAATGACTCCTTTGTAAGATTTTTTAAAACGAAGCGAATTTTTATTGAGGCGGTGCCCGAAAAAATAAGGAGGTTTTTTTATTCCGACCTTTAC
>JAAZIO010000082.1 GCA_012800805.1 Clostridiales bacterium
CCCGTCGGATTTTACCGCCTCGCAAAGCACTTTAAGCACCTCTTCTTTATGAGCAGTGTCTGCCATATCAATAAAGTCGACTATTATTATACCGCCTATATTTCTGGCCCTTATTTGCCTTGCGATGGTTACCGCGGCCTCAAGGTTAGTTTTATAAACCGTATCTTCCAGGTTCTTTCCGCCGACATAGTGGCCCGTATTGACGTCGATAACCGTCAGCGCCTCCGTTTTATCAATTACGATAAAGCCGCCGCTTGATAGAGGAACTTCCCTGCTTCTGAGCGCATTAATCTGGGGTCCCAAGCCGTAGCGGAGCAGAATATTTTCTTCCCCGTCGTATTTATTAATTTTTATGCCCGGCATCAGCATTGAAGCTGTTTCCAATGCTTTGTCGTCGTTTACATAAATTTCATCAATTTCATATCCCGAAAAATCCCTGAGTGCGCGGCGGAGAAGATCATCTTCCCTATAAATTATTGATTTTTCCGGCGCTGTTTGGTATTTTTTTTCTATTTCTTTCCAAATGGACACAAGCTCATCAAGCTCTGATAGTATTTCGGAGTCGCTGGCGTGTTCTGCGGCTGTTCTGATAATTAAGCCTGATTTTGGGGGAACGGAACTTGCGGCAAGGTCCTCAAGATAATCGCGCCTTGCGTCGTCGGTAATTTTTCTTGAAACCCCGATAAATGAGCTGTTTGGCAAAAGAACGCAAAGCTTTCCCGGTATCGTGATTTCCAGCGACAGCTTTACGCCTTTCTCCCCGAAAGAATCCTTGACGACCTGGCACATGACACTGTCGCCGGGGGTAAGTTTAAGAGGTTTTCTTTCAACAACGGCTCCGTATTGCCTGCTGTCAACAAGAGACTGGTCCACGTGCAAAAAGCCGTTTCGGCTAAGGCCGATGTTTATAAAGGCAGCTTTCATGCCCGACAGCACATTTTCCACCTTGCCTTTATAAATATTTCCAACGGGGCCTCTCATATAAGAGCGCTCCACCGCAAACTCGGTCAGCAGGCCTTTTTCGGTATATGCAATTCTGATGTATTGGGGATTGTAGTCAATGTAAAGCTTATTCATTGAAATACACCAAATCCACGCTCTTTAACTCGCCGTTTATCTCTATATACTGAGCGGTTTTTCTTACAATTTTGTCCGATTCGCCGTATTTTTCAGAAAGTGCGGATAAAATCGCGTCGGGGCGTATCGCGCCCGCCCCCGCCTTTAATGTCGCCACGCAGCCGCCGTCCATCTCTTTGACCGCAATCAAACGCTCTCCCAGCACATCCATAGCGCCGTCGTTTTTCTTTCCGACCGTTACGCTAAACTCAAAGGGGTTTGAAAAAACAGATGCGGGATAAGGATAGAAATAATCCGCCGCCGCGACCGCCGCCTGAAGGTTGGGATTTTTCGCTACCTCAGCGGCCTTTATTGCTCTAAGCCCATTTGGAGCCGCCATGTTAAAGCGCTCAACCGCATCGCTGTATGATTCGTTTGTCACCACGGTAAGATATTCCGCCTCGGACTCAAGCCCAAGCGCAAGCGGAGGGCTGAAGTATAAAAGCATATGGGGATTAAACCCCTTTGAAAACTCAGGCCTGATTTCGGCGCGCCTTAAAATTCTGGTCATATGCCTTAAAAGGTCGATATGAGAGATATACCTCATTGCTCCCGCCTTTGAGTATTTTATCAAGAGCATATCGTGCACCTCCCAAGCTTCATCGCCCCGCAGGCTCGGCAGGAGTTTCTGCATGAGGGCGTAACTTCTTCTAGGTATGCCCTCTCCCTTTCTTTCAAAAGATATTTTTTGTCCACTCCCGTGTCGATAAAATCCCACGGGAGCGTTTTTTCAGTGTCTATCGCCTTTGAATATTCCTCCATATCCAGTCCGCTCTCACGGAACGCCTGTTGCCATTTTTCAAAATCAAAGCACTCAGTCCAGCTGTCGAAGCTGCAGCCAAGCTCATAAGCTTTTATAATGACATCTGAGAGCATTTCGTCTCCTCTTGCAAGAGCCGCCTCAAGCTTGGACGCTTCCGCGCCATGCCAAGAAAACGACACGCCTTTGATTTTTCTAAGCTCTTGTTGCAAAAATCTTTGCTTTTCAAGCATCTCGTCGATAGTAATCTGCCTCTCCCACTGAAACGGCGTGCATGGCTTTGGTATGAACACCGAGCAGCTTACGGATATGTTAAGCCCTCTCTTTCCTTTTACTTTAAAGTAGAAGTCTTTAAGCTTATAACATATCTCCGCTATGCCTTTTAAATCCTCTTCGGTTTCCGTGGGAAGACCCAGCATGAAATACAGCTTTATGCTGTCGTATCCCGCCTCGAACGCTTTTGATATGTTTAGAATGTCTTCTTCGGTTATGTTTTTGTTAATGACATTCCTTAGCCTTTGCGTTCCCGCCTCGGGGGCGAAAGTGAGGGAACTTTTTCTTGAAAGCTCGGCATACTCGCCCTCAAAGCCGCTTAGCCTTAAACTTGGAAGCGACAGTCTTACCGATTTATCCTTGCTTAGCGCGTTAAGAGAGTAGATTAAATCCTTTATCTCGCTGTAATCGCCCGTTGAGAGCGAACATAAAGAAAGCTCTTCAAAGCCTGTGTTTTTAATTATTTCCTCGGCAGTTTGCCTCAGCCTTTTTGCGCTCTTTTCCCTTATCGGACGATAATAAAAGCCCGCCTGACAGAACCTGCACCCCGAAGCGCAGCCCCTGTAAAGCTCAAGCACCGCCCTGTCATGCACCACGCCGATATTGGGAACAAGCGGCTTTTCGGGATAAGGCGAAGATTCAAAGTCTTTTAAAACCGCCTTTTTAACCCTTTCGCCTTTTTTATGAAGGGATGGTATATATATACCGTCCACGCCCTTTAAGCTCTTTAAAAGCTCATTTTTGCTTAATCCTTGTCTTTTGGCTTCCGCCGCTCGCTCAATGATATCCTCAATAACTTTTTCTCCCTCGCCTATTGCGACGATATCGAAAAAGTCCTTAAACGGTTCGGGGTTAACAGCGCAAGGCCCGCCCGCAATCAATAGCGGATAGCTTTCATCTCTGTCCTTTGAAAGGAACGGGATGCCGGCAAGGTCAAGCATATATAAGACATTTGAATACAAAAGTTCAAACTGAAGCGAAAAACCTATCGCGTCAAACTCTTTTAGCGGCCGCTTTGTTTCAAGCGAAAAGAGCGGGATGCCCTCTTTTTTCATCTCCTGCGCCATATCGTGCCACGGAGCAAAGCAACGCTCCGCTATAAAGCCTTCTTTTTTGTTTACGATATCGTAGAGGATTTGAAGGCCCAGGTTGCTCATCCCAATCTCATAAATGTCGGGAAAACAAAAGCAAAGCCTATATGAGCAAGGCTTATTCATGTCGGGAGTGTTATACTCCCCGCCCGAGTACCTCGCGGGCTTTTGAACTTTCAAAAAAATTTTATTTAGCTTATAATCCGAAATTTCCATCAATCAAAAAACAATGCGGCGCCGCCGATTATTCCCGCGTCGTTGCCAAGCGTTGCTGCAACAACTTTTATGGGAGGATTGTATTCTTTCCCGTATACATGCTCGTTTAGATACTTTTGAACGGGCACGGTAAGTTTATCGCCTTGCGCGGATACGCCGCCGCCAAGTATTATCGCCTCGGGATAGAAAATATTTGCGTAATTTACTACGCCCTCGCCAAGGTAGGTTATATAACGCTCCATCACCTCTTTTGCGATAGCGTCGCCCTTGTCAAGGCACTCAAAGAAGGTCTTGCCCGTAAGCGTTCCCGCCTTGACTTCGTTATAAAGCATGCTTTCCTTATTGGTCTCCGCCGCTTCCTTTGCCATTTTTAGCAGCGCCGTTGTGGAGGCGTAGCTTTCAAAGCAGCCTCTTCTTCCGCAGCCGCAAAGCTCGCCGCCTGCGACAATGGTCATATGGCCGCCTTCCGCGCCCGCCGAACGGTTGCCCGTAATCATTTTGCCGCCCGAGATTATACCCGTTCCTATGCCGGTGCCGATTGTTATCAAAACGACATCCTTCATGCCTTTTGCGGCTCCGAATTTGGCCTCGGCAAGCGCCGCTATGTTGGCGTCGTTCGACAGCTTAACCTCGCCGTCAAAGCCAAGGGCTTTTTTCAGGTTTACCGCAAAGGGCGCGTTTCTTAAGTTAAGATTGCAGCAGTAGCGTATTACGCCCGCCTCGTCGTCAATGGAGCCGGGAAACCCCATTCCTATGCCGCCGATGTCGCTTAAACTTACTCCTGCTTGTTTGATTAAATCTAAAACAAGGTTTTTAATGAGGGGCAAAAAGACAGCCTCATCCATAGAGGCGTCGGTTTTAGCCGTAAGCTTGCTTAGTATTTTGCCGTCTAAAGTCACAAGCCCCGCTTTGGCGCTCATGCCGCCGATATCTATGCCTATGAATAATTTTTCCATGTATTTAATTTTAATATACCATACATTTATTGTCAAACCTTACTGTATAGTCCCGTTACGGTTGATATCTTAATAAAATGCCGCAAATTGCCTGTTTTATTTACCGATTACTGAGAGATTATGAGCCAGCTATAAAACAAATTTTGAAACGATAAGGGATAATGTTATAATAAAGAAAAAAAGCAAAAAATAAAATTATGAGTTTTTATGACAGAGTTTATGAAGTCGTCAAAATGATACCTAAAGGCAAAGTAGCTACCTACGGGCAGATAGCCCGCGCTCTTGGCAGCCCCAAGGCGTCACGCGCCGTGGGATATGCCTTGCACTTCAACCCTAGCCCCGGCGCAATTCCGTGTCACAGGGTTGTAAGACGCGACGGCCGTCTTGCTTCCGCTTTTGCCTTCGGCGGGGAAGAGGCGCAAAAAGAACTCCTTGAAAAAGAGGGCGTTTTTGTCTCCGATGACTTTTTCGTTGACCTTTCACGCTACGGCCTTTGAGGATTTCTTTTAAAAAGCTTCTTTCGTTTTCATCGGCTTTTTTCTTAGCTTCTTTCAAATTAATCTCAAGCCCCATATTGTCGTTGACTTTGATAAGGCTTTTTTCTATGCTCTCATACAGCGGCGCAGCCTCAAACAGCTTTTTCATGTCAAGCTCGCTAAGAACGCCAAGCTTTCTTCCGCCTTTGAAAATTTCAAAAGTGACCGTGGAGTTTTCGGTTATTTTTTTTAGCGCTCGTATAAGCGAGGCGGTTATGTCAATTTGAACGGTTTTTACCTCAACGCCCGTTATATAGTCTTTTCCGCTCTTTAGTGTGACATGGCGATACATCTCCTTGTCTGTTCCAAGAACCGCGCCGACAAACATAAACACCGCCATAATGACAAAGGCGAAGTTGGCTTCAAAGAACAAGCTTATTACAAAACCCGCAAAAAGCAAAAGCGAGACCGCAATCCCTATAATTCTTAGGGCTTTCAGCGCCCTCGGCTTGTTTTTGCAAAAAG
>JAAZIO010000083.1 GCA_012800805.1 Clostridiales bacterium
TAGTGCAGTTCAGCTATTAGCTAAATTGCTGATGTTAATAGCTTTACAAATAAAAATTATAAATAAAAAAACCTAAGCTCGACGGCTTAGGTTTTTGGTGGAGACAGCAGGACTCGAACCTGCGACCTCTTGTATGTGAAACAAGCGCTCTAACCAACTGAGCTATGCCTCCAAATATATATAAACTGAGGCTTGACCTCAGTTTCATTTAGGGGGTTCCCGCAATATCAAGCGGGACAAGGGGGGGGTGCAAAAGAAAAGCGTCCGCTTGACGGTATTTCTCTTGCGTATTCATACTTAAGATTATCTTAAGTTTATGGTGGAGGCTACAAGACTCGAACTTGTGACCTCTTGCATGTCAAGCAAGCGCTCTAACCAGCTGGGCTAAGCCTCCAAGCAGATGATATAATACAATAAAACCTTGTAAATTTCAAGCAAATTGAGCCACATTGATAAAATTTTTAACAAGATTTTTGCATTAAACCGCCCGATTACAAAATACTAACAGTAAATACGGGAGGTATCTTAGGATGCAAACAGGAATAATAAGACGCATAGACGAGCTTGGCCGCATTGTCATCCCCAAGGAAATAAGAAGAACCCTCAGGCTTCACGAGGGCGACGAAATGGAGATAACCGTTGATGACGGCTGCCTCATGCTCAGAAAGTTTTCGGAAATAGAAAACATGCGCCATGTGGCAAAAGAGGTTGTAAGGAGCCTTCGCGAGTTCACCGCTGCCGAAGTCATGGTTTGCGACAATACGCAAGTTTCATTCTATGAGGGCGGCGACAGAAAAATAGCTGAAGGTAAAATCATAACCGAACAACTTGAAAAAATACTTCTGTCTAAAAAATACACTTTGCTCATGGACGATAAAAGAGTTCCGCTCTATGAGGGCGACCCCATCAACTGGGATTGTCAGGTTATTTCGCCCATCGTTGCGCAAGGCGACCTTGTGGGCGGGCTGATTCTTCTTACAAACAAAAACGGCAACGAACATCTAGGTTATGTCAATCTTGCCGTCAAGATACTGACCTCTCTTTGCACGAAGTGAAAAAAAATGTTTTCTCAGGCGCACTCGTTTTAGCGGCAGCATCGGTTGCCGCTAAAATTATAGGCGCGATTTACAGAATACCGCTAACCAATGTCCTTGGGGCCGAGGGCATGGGAATGTATCAGCTTGTGTTTCCCGTTTACGCCCTCTTTATTACGCTGTCCGTAAGCGGTTTCCCTGTGGCTCTTTCAAGAATCGTTGCCGAAGAGCGCATAAGGGGCAAAAGCGGCGAAGGTTACTTTAAGCTGACCATGATGTTGCTTTGTTGTTTCAGCGTGGTTTCGGCGGCAATAATCGCGGCTTTCTCGCCTAAGATTTCGGCGCTTCAGGGAAACAGCGAAGTATCCTACGGCTATTTGATTATTGCCCCCGCATTGATTTTTGTCGGCATGATATCCGCTTTCAGGGGCTATTTCCAAGGCTGTTTGAATATGATACCGACGGCGGTAAGCAACCTTATCGAGCAGGTTATAAAACTTGCCTTAGGGCTTACGCTTGCCATCGTTTTAAAACACAGAGGAATAATGCAATCGCTATACGGCGCGCTCTTTGGCGTAACGGTAAGCGAATTCGGCGCCTTTATTTACCTCTTTATAACTTATCTTGTAAAACGAAAAACCTATGGCGGAGGGGAGTTTTTAAGGGACGCTTCAACCAAAAGGCTGACATCCGTCGCTTTCCCCATAGCGCTTGTTTCAATAATGCTTCCTCTGTCGCAGTTTATCGACAGCTTTTTGATTATAAACCTTTTAAGAGGGACGGGTATGTCCTTAGGCGAGGCAACCGCCCAATACGGGCTTCTTTCCGGCCCCGTAGGCTCGTTAATCAATATGCCAATAGTCATAATGCTTTCGCTATCCATCGCTATCGTTCCCGCGGTCGCCGCGGGCAAAGAGGAAAGAGACCTTGAGGGAATTTTAAAAAAGAGCGCCTTATCGGTTAAAATATCCTATCTTATTGGCCTTCCCTGCGCGCTGTTTATAATAATATTTTCCTATCCCATATTCCGTTTGCTTTATCCCGCCCTTCCCTTAGGCGAGAGCGCGCTGGCTTCAACAATGCTTACGATATCATCAATCAGCATAATAGCCTATTCGGTAATGCAGATATATACCTCTTTAATGCAGGCGCTGGGTAAAACATATATACCGGTAATTTCTTTAACGGTGGGAATCGTCATAAAGATAATTTTGACCGCAAGCCTTACAAATGTTATAGGCATATTTGCCCCCGCCGTAGGCAATGTGGCGCTGGGGGTTACCGCCGCGGTCATAAACAGGATATACTTTTCCGCGCTTGTCGGAAAAAAATTCCAACTGGTTAAAAACATTAGCATGATTTTACTCTCATCTGTTATAATGATGCTTGCGGCGTTTATGATAAAAGAGCTGAAATACAACGAAATATGGGCTTTGGTTGTGGGCGCCGCGGTATCGGTTGTTTTATACTTTACACTTGTCTTGACACTTAATACGCTAAGCGACGAGGAAACCAAAAGCCTGCCTTTTTCAAACGCTCTTTTAAAAATTAAAAGGACGCTGAGGTTTTGGGACAGAGCGGAGGAAAAATGACGGAATTTTTAAAAAGATTTGCCGCCTTGGACGCGGCGCTTGAGAGCACGCACGGCTATTACATAGCGGGCGATATCATGACCCGCATTCAGTTCTTTCCCGATAAGAGAATAAACAACATAATTTACGCAAGCGGCTGCTACGAATCGGACGCTCTTGTCCGCCGCCTTGAAAAGGCGTTCGGCGAAAACGAGACGGTAAGAGTTTTTTCAAACGGCGGCGAAAAGCTGATTGCGACAAAGGAACTAAGGGGCGAAACTCCGCCTTATGTTCTTTTATACTACGGAAAGAAAGTGGAGGAGTGCGGCCGTTTCGATTTTTCAGACCTTGTTGAGATAATGGACAGGCTGAGAGCGCCCGACGGCTGCGAGTGGGACAAGGCGCAAACTCACGAGTCCATAAGAATAAACCTTATCGAGGAA
>JAAZIO010000084.1 GCA_012800805.1 Clostridiales bacterium
CGCTTCGTCAAGCCCGTTGCTTTGGGATTGTATTCTTATTTTGGAGCTGTAGGCAAGGTCATAGCTTGAAGTGTTTTTAAGTTTGAAGGCAAAACCGATGTATGCGTCCTCTTCGCTGAAGTTTCCAAGTTTTTTTGCTATCTCCTCATCGTCGGGCAATGTTTTTACATTGTGCGCCGCCGCAACATGCTTATCGTAGCTGATGTTCCAAAGATATTCAGGCCCCACAACATCAAGAATTGAGGACCAGTCCCTGCCGTTTTCGGTCATGGCAAGGGTTTTGTCTCCCGAATAGCTTGCGTGTATCCTTATGCTGTTTTGCTCGACCAAAAGAACGGTTATATATGCGGTGGCAGTTAAAACAAGGGCAACCAGCATAACTGCAAGCATGATTTTTGAAAATCTTCTGCGGTTAAGCTCCCTTTTAACACGCTTGTTGGCAACAATAGATTTTTCCCAAGCCTTAAGCTCTTTCATTTTTTCTTTTTCTTCGAGCTTTTTTCGCTTGGAATCAATAGGTTCGATATTCAGTTGATCTGCCGTTTTTTGCGCGCTTGAAACTTCGGTTTCTATCGTGTCGGCAATATTTTTATTCTTTGCCAATCCATCCTCCGCGCGTTATTTTTTGTTGATTAGATCAACCCATTCGCCCTTTTCGTTGAAATATCCAAAAGGCACCCATTTGCCCGTCTTTTTGTCGCGGTAGCCATTTTCCACCCAGTCACCGTTTTCGTCATAGTAACCATAGTCAATCCAGTGACCTTCATCGTCGTAGTAGCCGTTGTATACAGTGCCGTCTTCGCCGACGAATCTTCCCTCTTTATCGTAGCTGACTTTGGGCTTCTCTTCTTTTGCTTCTATGCTGTGTACTTCGTTTTTTGCTTTTTTCTTGCTTTTCCTGCTGTTTTTATCTTCCTCTATCTCAGCGGGCACAAAGTCATCATAGTCTAAAACCGCTTCCACAAACTCATCCTCGTATAAGGTAGCGGGCACAAACTCGTCGTCATAGTAAGCGTCAGCCTCATATTCCCGCTCGCTTTCGTTCATAGCGTTTTGCTGTTTATCTGCATTAGCTACATCGGTATCCGCCTCTGTTTCATTGATTGTTGCGGAGAATAACTCATTATTTTTATCTTCTAAGTTATCGGATAATTCCTTTGTTTCACCATCCTCCGCATTATTTAAAGGATCTGCCAAAGTTTCCTTTGTTTTAGTATTTTCCTCATTATTTAAAGGCTTCGTTAACGAATTATCGTCAATTTCATCGTTAGCATTCTCAGCCGCACTCTCAGCTTTAGCCGCTTTTGCATTCTCCTCGTCCGCTTCCTTTTCAAAGAGCGTTATTTCGTCGCCGCTTATCTCTTCGCTGATAGTTAGTGTGTTATCTTTATCTGTTAACTTGCCATCGGCTGTGTTATCCGCATTTTCTTTTTCAGCGTCACCCGCACTTTCGCTATCATTTAAGCTACCCGCCTTTTCTTCAGGTTCAAAAATCTCTTCTTCGCCAGCTTGGCTTATTGAAATTATTTCGTTTTGCTCTTTAGTTTCTATTATAGCGCTGTCAGAGTTTGATTCCCCCGACGCTTTTTTATCGGTTGCAAATAAATCGGTGATTTCCTCATTATTTTCAATATTTTCATGTGTTGTATCTAAAGTTTCGTCTTTTTCGCCAGTAGGCTCTATGCCGTCCGTTTCGTGAGCGGGCAAATCTTTACTTTGCATTATTTCGCTAAAATCATGCTCGGTTTCTTTAAATGCTTCCGTGGCATCAGCCGGCAAGGCTTCTATACCGTCATTACTGTATTCTTTTGCCTTGTCGCCGTTTGCGGTCTTATCGATAACGCTTTTTGTTTCCTCATCAAGCAGCTTTCTTGAAAGCAGCTCAATAACATCGTCTATAACGGCGTCGGTTATTATGCCCTTTCGCCTCATCCTTTCGGATTCAATCGATATCTTTTCCTCAAAGGATTTTTGATACCTCGGCGCCCCACATACTATTATATTGTTTTCGCCAAGCTCTTTTAACTTTCTTGCCGTTTCGATTCTTTCCTTTTCTATTTTAAGCTCTTCAAGCCTTTCCTCTTCCTCAAGTTTTCTAAGATACCGCTCCGCTTCTTTGGGCGATAGTCTTGGCATGCGCAAAAAATCCCTTGTGATTTGGTTGGACATAAGGGTAAGCGCTTTACCCGTCGCGTATTTTATTCCCGCCGCTTTTAAGTGTCTGTAATCGGAGAGCGTTTCTATGTTGTCAACAATCAAGCCTACTCCGGTTTTGTCGGTAAATTTTATCAAAAACTCAAGCAGCTTTTGCCTCTTTTCTCCGCCAATGAAATACGCCGCGTCAACCCTTAGAAAATCAAAAGAGTAATGCGCGAACACATCCAAGGAGTTGTAATCATACCCAAACCCCGATATCGCTATTTTAGCCCCAAAGCGCTTTAGCCTTTCAAGGTTACGCTCCACCGCTTCCATTTCAATGCAATCCACAAGGGTTTCGCCGTCAAAGGAAATGATTAGCTCGCTGCCTTTTATTTTGTTTTCTTTAAACTCTTTTTTAAGCTCGTTAAACTCGTTGTTATCGGTTAAAAAGTTGGTGGATAAAGGAAGATAAAATACTAAATTGTTTAAATACTCCTCTCTTTTAATTTTATCGCGATAAAGGGCAAGTTCTCTTATCGCAATAAAATTAAGCTCTTTTATCCTTGCGTCTTTATCGGTAATAAAGAAGTAGTTTGAAATATTCATTCGCCCGAGGTAACTATCGGTTAAAATTTGAAGAACATCCACAAAAGCAAGTCGCGTCTTCCTTGCTTCAAAAATCGGTCTGTATAGGTTTTCTATCGGGCGATAATTCTCCATCTTATCCTCTATATTACGCTTAGTATATCATTTTGAGGATTTTAACGCAATATCTTTTTCTTTAAGCAATTTCTGGCACAGCAAACTAATAAATTGCTGGCTCTATCCGCTTTATGGCTCTATCTATTTTGTATGGCATTTAATTCTATTCCGCTTTTTGGCTCTATCTTCTTTAGTTGGCATTTAATTCTATTCCGCTATTTTATCTACTTTGACCTGGCAATAAATACAAATTAACATAATCTGAGCCTTGTATGGCGGTTATGTCGCAAGCAACCTGAGAAATTAGAAAACCTAAATTTATAAGTTTGATAAGATATTCTTATAATATATTAATTTTAATATTTAACAGCAACAGTATAAACTAACTTTCACGGCTTTAAAATCATGAAATTAACTATTGCCATTTAGACCAATCCGCTTTAGCCAATCCGATTTGTATTTTTGTGTATTTAAATTTAGATTACTGTCTTAAATTCACGGCTTTAACTTGCGGCTGTTTGCATGTTTAATACCACTTTAACGGCTTTAAATTCTTGACAATTTATTCTATTGCTATTTTAAACTAATACGCTTATTTAGATTATTATATTAAATATAA
>JAAZIO010000085.1 GCA_012800805.1 Clostridiales bacterium
CGTCGGTCATTCTCTGAATGACGCTGCTGCTGTTCTTATAGACCATAGCGAACCATTCGTTGATATTTTCGGCTGATTCATAATAAACGGTGTTCTTGTCGACCATCTTCCACATGGTGTTCATGAAACCAAGCTGGACGGTCTTGCCGCCCTGAAAGGTCTTGGCGAAAACGTAATTTGCGATGTTGTTTACGATAACTCTGTATTCGTTGTCGCTCTTTCCGAACGCGCCGACAGCGATCTCAACTATCTTAAGGATGTTGAGGTCGAGCGGGTAAGCGGATCTGCCGCTGATGTTCGTAATCTTGCGGAGCTGCGCTGCGGTGCGAGTTTCTACAACTTCGTCGCCGTCGATGTTGGTGGTTACCTTCTTATAGGTGCCGTCATCCTGTTTTTCCCAGCCGTCCGCGATAGCAGCAGCTTCCCAGTCAAGAGCGGTGAATGTCTTCATCTGGAGTTCGGAAAGGCTCTTGGCTTCCTTCTCGCCGAAGAAGACGTTCTGGAACATTACTTGAGGCTCAAAGCCTACGATTTCAATCTGATCCGCTTCGTTGATGAGGGCATCGAACGCTCCGACGATGAGGTCATAGTTCTCGTCCTCTGAGGGATTATCGGCGGTTACATCCTTGTCGAGAGCCTTGATGAAGGTGACGAGGAAGTAGTCGCGCGCGATTCTGACATAGGCATTGTTCATGTCAACGGCCTTAATCTTGACGGAACCGACGGTTTTGCCGTCTTTAATCTCGGTCGTGAAGACTGCCTTGACAACGAGGTCGCCTTCCTGAGCGGAAGTTTCGTTCTCGTTGTAGTAGATAAGAAGCTGAGCTTTGGAATTGTCGCTGGCCTTAAGAAGGTCCATCCTGCCAACGAGTCTGGCGGTGAGCTTACCTTTGAGGGCTTGCTCATTTACATCAACAATCTTGCTGACAGCGTCGCTCTTGTCGTATTTTTCGGCGAGCTCTTCGATTGTGGCCTCGTTGGAGGAGATTACGTCGTCCTTGCCGAGGGTGATCATAGCCATTGCATCCGCAACGGAAACGCTGAGGTCGGCTATGAGAGCGTAGTCAGCGCCGTAATTTTCGGTATTGATGCCGAACGCGGTTCTGTTGGCCGCTGCGCCCGCGGTGACTTTTTCAACCGACAGCTGGTTGATTTTGATTGACGCCGCAAGTGTTGCCCTTTGCGAGCCTAAGTTGCTTCTTGTAAGATTGACTGCAAAGTAGTTGATATCGTTTCCGGCCGCGTTGGTGTTGAACACGAGCTCGATGGTTGCAGCGCCTGAGGCGAAGAGATCATCGGTGAGACCGGAAGCGATGTTGTAAACGATGCTGGAGGGCTTGCCGACCCAGGTGATGGAGCCGTCAGATTCGGTTCTCTTGTCGACGGAACCGATTACAAGTTGGCCCTGCTTGGTGAGAACGTCGATGAGCTTGGTGGAGCCGTCGTCGGTCTTAAGCGACTCGATGTAGGTTGCCGCCATGTCGAGGACGTCTTTAAGGTTAAGACCGAGCATCTCGAGAAGGACGGAAATGATATCTTCAAGGGAGAAGTTGGGGCCGAATGTGGCTACGAATCTGTTGATGATATCGTCAACCGAAAGGTCTTCGTTTCCGATGCTGAAGTAATCGTTGTTGAGAAGCTTTGTCAGGTTGCTGTACAAATCATCGTTTTCGCTGCCGGTGGCGTCAAAGGCAAGGTAGAAGCTCTGGTCGAGAGAATCAACGTAAATCTTGGTGGGCTCGTCCATGAAGTAGTAGGCCGTGAGGAGATTTGCGTTGTTCTCGGCGTTGTAGATCTTCACCTTAGCCGCGCTGTAAAGACCGATGTTGTCGTTGTCGGACGCGCTGTTGGCTCTGTCGTAGATTGCTTCCACGCCGATGCCGAGATTGAGCTTCGCGTTGCCGACAGCCACGGACAATTGAGCGCCAAGAGCGAATTTGATGTCGTCATATTGGCCAATCGGCTGTGTGCCTATGCTTTTAGCTGAATTCCATAATGCGGTAAAGTAATTTGCCGCAGTCTCGCCTGACGAAATGGGACCGCCGCCCTCATCTTCCTCAATGCTGTCATCTTTACATGCAACAAGAGCGAAGACCATGAGTAAGGCGAGCAGAACAAGCAAGACTTTTTTGAAGTCAAACTTTCTCATAGTTCCTCCTAAAGGTTTTGGTAATCCTAATTATAAAAACTAAAAATTGCGTTGTCAATATCAAAACCTTTTTTTTGATACCTCAGGGAAAATATGGCATAATTAGAGCAAAAATATTGAAATTTTAAAAAAAATATAACGATTTTTGCACAAAAAGACAAAAAACGACAAACTCGATTTTATAAATATCCATTGAATAAAATAAAGCGCGCGTCCACTTGATTTGAATAAATATAATGGCCCGTGTTGTTTTATGTTATAAGCCGTATCCGCCGCCTACGTCAAGCGCCGCTCCCGTGATGTAATCCGCCTCCAAAAGAAACAAAACGGCTTTTGCCACTTCATCCGCCGTTCCAAGCCTTTGAAGCGGGACATCATCCGCTATGGCTTTTTTTTCATCCTCGGTAAAGACGCTTAGCATATCGGTGTCTATCGCCCCGGGCGCGACGGCGTTAACCCTTATGCCCGACGGGGCAAGTTCTTTCGCGAGCGCTTTTGTAAGCCCGATTACCCCGGCTTTTGCCGCGGAGTAGTGAACCTCCATGCTGGCGCCGACCACCCCCCAGACGGAGGATATGTTTACTATTGCGCCGCTTTTTCTTTTTAGCATTTCCTTTGCCGCCGCCCTGTTTGCGTAAAAAACGCCGCTAAGGTTCACGCCCAGCATTTCATTCCACTCGCTGTTTGTGATTTCGCTAAATAGGGTCTGTCTTGAGATGCCGGAAGACACGACAAGGGCGTTAATTTTTCCAAAGCGTTCTATGCACTGTTTAAAGGCGCTCTCGACGCTGTCGCTGTCCGAAATATCGCAATAGATTGCCTTAGCCGCGCCTTTTTTATTAAGCTCGGCTTCAAGCACCTTTGCTTTTTCTTCGCTTTTATAATAGGTGAAGGCGACATTGTATTTTCCCGCGGCCTGCTCGGCTACGGCTTTTCCTATGCCTCTTGACCCTCCGATTATAAGCAGTGTTTTCATTCTTTCCCTTTAATTTTTCTTGGTTTATTCTTATCTGTTTAAGCTGATTATTTTTAAATTTGATTGTTTTAAAACAATACGCTAATATTTATCTTACTATACAATCCCGTTTTTTTATATGCCTTGCAATTGCTCTTAGCTTTTACTCAGTATAATATCGCTTTTTTATATTTCTTGATACGATAGCTTAAGCTTGGTTTTATATTACTTAAAACAATACCGTAACCCGTTTTTTATAAACCCTGCAATTGCTCTTTAAGCCTTTAATCAGTATTATATTGCTTTTTCAATGCCACGATAGATTAAGCTTGGTTTTATTAAACTTAAAACAATATCGTAATATTAGATATTTAGCCTATCATACAAACTTTGTTTATATGCTTAAAAACAATAGCTAGTTTTTTATATATATCGCTAAGCAAACGATACCGTAAGGATAAACTTACTTGCTAAATTGGCTTTTTTATATATCATTAAGCAAACGATACCGTAAGCATTAAACTTGCTAAATATTCCTTTATTAATATTCTTTTATTAATATCGAATTAGTTTTATATGCTTTAGCTTGACGCTCTTTTAAAGTTGCTATCTAAATTTTTTGTGTCTATGTGCCTGTGTCCGCTTTAATCTTTTAATAACCAACTTATATTAACTGTTGTTTGATAATAAAACAGCCCCATTTTGGGGCTGAGCATTATTTGTTTTCTTCGGCTTTTTGCTTTTCGGCCCTGTCAGCCTCCGTCATGACGCCAACCAGCGCGCCGTTTTCTATGGGCTTTATCCCGTCAAACGACGATATGTTGACCCTGTGGGTGTATCCGTATTCGTCGGTGTCGAAGTAGTAGAAGAAGAGGCCGTATTCGTCTTTAATGAATTCGGGCGATATCCAGTCGCTCTTCATGGTTATGTCCTTTGCCACAATGGTTTCGTTCATGAAACTGCCGCTTCCTGCTATCAGGTTAATTTTAAAGAGCTTGTCCGGATTTGAGCTGTTGATGTAGTAAACATAGTAAACGCCGTTTTCGTTTGAGATATACTGAACCTTAACATCCGTTCTTCCGATAACCAGTTTGCCTTCGGAATAGAGGTCGTCGCTTGAGCTTGCCCCGTCAAGGTAGTATATCTTGGAGTCGTCTTTGTCCACAACGAGCGCTCCCATGTCATAGCTTACGGGAATTATGGTGGACTGGGCTCTTAGCGTAAGGACTTTTTCGGTTTCGGGGTTGAATGTCATGGACTTGTCGAGCTTGTTGCAGTATACCCCGACTACCGCGCCTGTGGATTCCGCAGACTTTGTGTAGTATATGGTAATAAGGTCGTCGCTTTCAACCACAGCGTCAAGAAGGCTGATTTTATATTCACCTCCGAACTTTTCGGCGTCCGCAACCACTTTGTAGCCCGAACCGTCCGCCTTAACAGCGCAAAGGAGATTTGAATATTTATAGCTTTTTGCGCCCTCCTGGCCCTTGGTGTAGAGTATATAATCGCTTACGCTCTCGCCCTGCGACGCGGAATATACGGGGTCGTATTTGTATACTACGCTTGTCACGCCCGAAGCAAGGGTTGATGTGGTTACGCCCTTGCCGTCCTTTTGGGACTTGCCTGCTTTCATCGCGGTAAAATCGATGGATGTCAGAGTGTTGTTTGAGTAAGTCACTATGCGGCTTGGCGTAAAGAAATAATCCATCGAGCGGGAGCCCACGGTGATTATGCGCTGGGTTATGGAGCCGTCAAGGCTTGTGCGCATGAAATCCATGTTGGTGGTTGAGGGCGTGCCCGTTCTGTCTTTATCGTTGTTGGGAGTGGCATAATATATCCATCCGTTGAATATGGCAAAACCGCTCTTTGAAGAGGTTGAGTAAATCTGCTTAGGAACCACAACCGCGTAAGAGGACTCGTCTATTGAGCCGTCGTCTTTTATGGTCGCGCGCATTATGCTGTTTTTGAATGGCGCGCCGAATGTATTGTCAACGGACGATGAACTGTCAAAGCCGTTTATAAAATACAAGTGTTTTCCCTGCCTTACCACAAAACCGCCGTTTGAGATGACATCCGCGCCGGCGTCCGCCCCGTTAATGGGGCCCCATTTAAAGTCGTTGCATGCGGTAAGCACGCCTGCGAGCAAAGCTATAAGCAAAACGCCCGCGATTAACAAAAAACACCTTTTTTTCATTACCTATCTCCTTAGGCCGTTATGTAACAAAGTGAAAAGTCTTTTATATAATATAATATAAAGCAAATATTTGCAATAAAAATTTCTTTTCTAGCATTATCTTTAAAGCTTAAATTTTGAGATTGCCACATAGTTTATATAGGGGTGTCTATGGGTTTAGATATAATGAATTTAATTAAGATTTTGTCCAACCTCGGGCCAAAAAACAATTCGCAAAGCGCTCAAACATACAATCAGCCCGAAACAACTTCGGAGCTTAGAAAAACGCAGTCTTTCAAAGCCAATTACAACTACGCGGCTTTCGTCGCAAGACATGAAAGGCTGTCGAAAGAAATCGATAAGCGGGCAAAAGAAGTGCTGAAAAAGAAATAGGCGGTTTCCGCTAAATCAGCTTTTAAAAAATTAATTTTTGTTTTTCAATTCGTAAAACGCCGCCTCAAAGTCTATCGGGTTTTGCACATAAATAAACATAATGTTTTTTATAGACATGAAATAGCAGGTTTTGTTGAAAATGACATTCAGGCTTGAAACTTCGTCAACTTTAGCTTCAAGCCTTTTTAGCGAGAACACTCCGCCGTAACCGATGATTCTTTTTTTGTCGGTCAGAATAAGTCCTCCCTTTGCTCTTGCCGCTACCGCAATAAAAAGCAGGACGAAACCCGCGGCTAAAAGAAGGGCGCCCGCCGCGTACCATAAAGCGAAACTTGAGCCTGAGGGGTAAAACTCGGGGAATACAACAAGAACAGTTGCAAATATAATTGCGCCAAGGCCGAAAAGCATTCCCACTACCGAAATCAAAATATGCTTTGTAGTCAGCGCGTATTCCGGCGCAAGAGCCTCAACGACGCCCTCGCCCTCCATAAGCTCTTTTGAAAGGCGCTCTTTTACCCTTTCTCTAAACAGCCTTTCCTTTTTCTCTCTCTTTTCGTCAATTATCGGCTCATTTATGCCGAAATCCTGCTTTTTTTGTTCCATCTCTTTATGCTTTTATCCTTATTGCTATTTATTCTTCACCGATTTCCTCAGCGCTTTGCTCTTTTATCTCTTCAGCCTCCAAGGCGCCGTCCTCATATTCTTTCTTTTTAAGCGCGGCTCTAAGCGACAGAACTATGCCCGGGGTGATGACTATGGCTATTGCAAGCTCGGGCAGAAAGTTTGTTAAAAGAATGCCCGCAAAAAGAGCGGTTCCTATGACCACGTCGCCGAACATCTTGCCGTAATTGAACAGCGCTATCATCGAAAGCACAAGCCCCGTGTTTGTTATTACGCCCACTGCCGAACTGACGGCGGAAGAAAGCAGTATGGACAGCCTTTTCGCGGTCTTTTTGTCGTGTTTTTTCACTAGCGCCTTAGATGTCACCTTTCTCATACCCGCATATGAAAAATATGTGGCAATTCCAACAAACACTCTCGGGATTACCGACACCAAGGGATTGTAAAATGCGGGCGAGAGCAGGTTGGGTCTTGTGAAAGCGCCGATAAGGCTTGCCACGCCAAAGAGCGCTCCCATGATTATTCCTATTTTGCCGCCTTCCGCCTGGCATGCCACAAATACCGCAAGAAGAGGTATTACGGCAAGGTCCACAACATTTGTGGGTATTGGCACCAGAATAAAAATCAGTATAAGCGCAAGCAACAGGGCGGATACAGCGATTTCTCTCGTCGTTAATGCCGGCTTTCTAGCTTTCTTTTTCTCCATAGGCAACATTTTAAAACTATTTTGCCCCCTTTGTCAATAAAGAATATAAATTGATGCGGATTGCGAAAAACCGAAAATGGTTTACTTTTTCATGCCTAAGAATGAAAAAGATTGTCTTTTAATGCGTTAGACAAAATTTCGCAAAAAAATCGTCCGTGAAAAAACGGGCGAAATTTATTAAGTTTTGGTCGAAAACATAAATTTTTATCTATTTTAAAGCTTCTTCCGCTTTAGTTATTAAATCTAAGGCAATCTCAAACTGGGTATCTATTGCTCCCGCCGCTCCGTATGATTTTCTAAGCAGGGCGCAGTTTTTGACATCTATTGCCTCATATAAATCCTCATCAAACAGCGCCGAGTATTCCTTGTATTTATCAAGGCAAAGCTCATTTAGCGATATTTTTTCTTTTGACAAGTCCGCCACGATTTTGGCCGTAAGCTTATAAGCGTCTCTAAAGGGCATTCCTTTTTTTGCAAGGTAATCGGCAAGGTCGGTCGCGTTGATATAAGCCTTTTCCGCATGCAGTCTCATCGCGTCGGCGTTGACTGTCATTTCCTTAATCATAGGAACCGCTACCTCAAGGCAGCTCTCGGCTGTGTCGAAACTGTCGAATATGGCTTTCTTGTCTTCCTGCATATCCTTGTTGTAGCAAAGCGGAAGAGCTTTAAGCATGGTCAAAAGGGCGGTCAGATTTCCAAAAACCGAGCCGCATTTGCCCCTTATAAGCTCCGCCATATCGGGATTTTTCTTTTGCGGCATTATGCTTGAACCCGTCGTGAAGCTGTCGCTAAGGGTTATAAAACCAAACTGCCAGGAAGAGAACAGCACAAGCTCTTCCGACAGCCTTGACAGGTGCGTCATGATTATCGAAAGGCAGGACGCAAGCTAAAGGCAGAAATCCCTGTCGGACACCCCGTCCATGCTGTTTTCGCAGGGATAAGAAAAATTCAAAAGCCCGCATGTCATGAACCTGTCTATGGGATAAGTTGTTCCCGCAAGCGCGCAGGAGCCGAGCGGCATTACATTAAGCCTCTTTTTTGCGTCAAACAGCCGTTGGACATCGCGCGAGAACATGAACACATAAGCCATAAGGTGCTGGGAGAAGGTTACGGGCTGCGCTATTTGGAGGTGAGTAAAGCCGGGCATTACGGTTTCTTTGTGCTCTTTGGCTTTTTTTGTAAGCGCTTTCATTAACTCAAGCAAAAGCTTAATGATATTGTCCGTCCTCTTTTTAAGATAAAGCCTGACGTCGGTTGCAACCTGGTCGTTTCTGCTTCTTGCCGTGTGCAGTTTCTTGCCCGTGTCTCCTATTCTTTCGGTTAAAACGCTCTCGACAAAGGTATGAATGTCTTCAGCGTCCATTGAAATATCAAGCCTTCCCGAGCGTATGTCGAACAGAATCGACTGAAGCCCCTTTACAAGCTCCGCCGCCTCTTCCTTTGTGACGATTCCGCAAGCGCCCAGCATGATGGCATGCGCGATGCTTGCGGTAATGTCCTCTTCA
Organism: Clostridiales bacterium; assembly: GCA_012800805.1. Lineage (GTDB taxonomy): Bacteria > Bacillota > Clostridia > Christensenellales > CAG-917 > JAAZIO01. The sequence continues at coordinate 8,503 of JAAZIO010000085.1, forward strand.
TACATCCTGCCGTCTATTCTTATAGAGGAGTTTAAATCCTCCGCGGCTTTGTTGAGGTTGCCCTCCGCTCTTCCCGCCCAGATTTTTTCCATTTATTTCTTCCCTTTTTCCATCATCGCCCTGACCTTTAAGGGTAGGCCGTAGAGGTTGATGAATCCTTCGCTGTCTTTTTGGTTGTAAACCTCGTCTTTATCGAACGTCGCTATCTCAAGATTGTAGAGAGAATACGGTGAGGTTACGCCCGCGTTTATGATGTTGCCTTTGTAAAGCTTTAATTTAACCTCGCCCGTAACATTCTCTTGCGTCTTGTCCACGAAAGCGGATATGGCTTCCCTAAGCGGAGTAAACCACTTTCCGAAATACACAAGCTCGCCGAACTGCTCGGCAACAAGGCGCTTGTAGTGCTGGGTGTCGCGGTCAAGCGTTATGCTCTCTAAAATCTCGTGCGCCTTATACAAAATGGTTCCGCCGGGGGTTTCGTATACGCCGCGCGACTTCATGCCAACAAGGCGGTTCTCCACGATGTCGGCAAGCCCTATGCCGTTTGCGCCGCCAAGGTCGTTGAGCTTTTCCACAAGCTTTACGGGGTCAAGCTTTTCGCCGTCGACGGCAACGGGTATTCCCTTTTCAAACGAGATAGTCACATATGTGGGTTTGTCGGGAGCCTGCTCGGGGCATACTCCCATCTCCAAAAAGCCCTGCTTTTTGTAGTCGGGTTCGTTTGCGGGGTCCTCAAGGTCAAGCCCCTCGTGCGAAAGGTGCCAGAGGTTTTTGTCCTTTGAGTAGTTCGTTTCCCTGCTTATTTTAAGCGGGATGTCGTGGGCTTCGGCGTAGTCGATTTCCTCGTCTCTTGATTTTATGTCCCACTCCCTCCACGGGGCGATTATCTTCATTTCGGGAGCGAACGCCTTTATGGCCAGCTCAAAGCGCACCTGGTCGTTGCCCTTGCCCGTGCAGCCGTGAGCGATTGCGTCGGCGCCCTCTTTTATCGCTATGTCGATAATGCCCTTTGCTATGACAGGGCGGGCGATTGCGGTTCCCAGCAGATATTCGCCTTCGTATTTTGCTCCCGCCTGTAGGGTTTTGAAAACATAGTTTTTGACAAATTCCTCTTTTAAGTCTAATATGTAAAGCTTGCTCGCACCCGTCTTGATTGCTTTTTCCTCAAGCCCGTCAAGCTCGGTTCCCTGCCCGACATCCGCGCTTACCGCGATTATTTCGGGATTGTCGTAGTTTTCCTTGAGCCACGTTATGATTATCGATGTGTCAAGCCCGCCGGAGTAAGCAAGCACAACTTTCTTTATGCCTTTTTTCATATTTACCTCCAAACTTTGTTACATATAAAATAGCACTTAATAGAGCGGCAGTCAAATAGTTTTGCATAAAAATTTATAAATTATTAATAAATTTCAGTTCTTTACGCATATTTATACGCATATACGCATTAAATTTCTATATTTATACATTTTTGCCTGATGACGCGTCTGAGTTTGCGGGATTTGATTAAAAAACCCAAAAAATACATTGTTTTAATAATACATTTTTGACAATCTTTTGGTTGAAAGCATTTAGAATTACTGTAAGATATGATTGTAAATCAAACAATACGGAAATATAAATAAAATCAAATAATACGGAAATATAAATCAATACGGTTTTTAATCCGTATATTATAATGCTTGCATAAAAAAACAAAGACGGCAAAAGGTGCCGTCTTTGCGTTTTTATTGATTTATTTTATTTTTGTTATTGTTATTTATTGTTATTAATTTATTTATAAAGCGAGTTTTGCTATTGTTATAAATTTATTTATAAAGCGAATCGTCTTCTATTTTAAAGAACTGGTCTCTTACCGCGCCGACCGACACATATGTAATCTTTGCCTCAAGCCTGCTTTGGAGATATCTAAGGTATTTTTTGGCGTTTTCAGGAAGCTCGTCAAAAGACTTTACCCCGCTTATATCCTGCTTCCATCCGTCGAAGTATTCGACAACGGGCTTGCACTTGTCAAGCAGGCTTGGATACGGGAAACCGTTTATGACTTTTCCGTCAAGCTCGTATGCCACGCATACGGGGATTTTATCGAGGGCGGAAAGCACGTCTATTTTGGTTATTGCGATTTCCGTGGCTCCCTGAAGTTTTACGCCGTAGGCGGTAGCAACCGCGTCAAAGCCGCCCACTCTTCTAGGTCTTCCCGTAGCCGCGCCGTATTCGCCGCCCGCTTCCCTCAAAAAGTGGGCTTCGTCGCCAAACAGCTCGCATACAAAGGGTCCCTCGCCAACGCAGGAAGAATACGCTTTGACAATGCCTATAACTTTATCCAGCTTCATTGAGGGGGCGCCGCTGCCTATCGGCGCATAGGCCGCAAGGGTGTTGGATGAGGAGGTATAAGGATAAATGCCGTAGTCGATATCTCTAAGCGCTCCAAGCTGCGCCTCAAACATGATTTTTTTGCCCTGTTTTTCCATGTCAAGCAAAAGCGCGCCCGTGTCGCAGATGTAATCTTTAAACTCGCCGCCGTAGCAAAGCAGCCACTCGTAGATTTCCTCGGCATCCGCCTTGGCGCCGTAGGAGCCAAGGAGAAGATTTTTCCACTCGACAAGCTCTCTGACCTTTTGCATGAGGTTTTCGGTATAGAGAAGATCGCCCATCCTTATGGTCTTTTTCATGTATTTGTCACCGTAAACCGGGCCGATTCCCCTTCTGGTTGAGCCGAACTTCTTGTCTTTTAACCTCTCCTCCTCCAAAATGTCCTGCTGGACATTGTAAGGCAGGCAGATTACCGCCTTGTCTGAAATCTTTAGCTTTTCGGGCGTGATTGAAACGCCGCCCTCTCTTAAGCGCGCAGTTTCATTTGACAGGTGTTTTAAGTCTATAACCATTCCAGGGCCCATGACAGACATAACCTCGTCTCTCAAAATGCCCGACGGAAGCAGGTTCAAAATAAATTTTCCTTTGGGGTTTACCACGGTGTGACCCGCGTTGTTTCCGCCCTGATAGCGGACAACCATGTCATACTCTTCCGACAAAAGGTCGACCATGCGGCCTTTTCCTTCGTCGCCCCAGTTGATGCCTACGATAGCGGTGTTCATAATTCCTCCTTGCCAAGGCGCTCAAGCACAGAAGCGATATACTTTTCCGTTTGCTCCTTCGCCATGCCTGTGTATTTTTCGCTTATCAGCGCGTCGTCGATGCATGAGATATACTCTTTAAACTCTTCGTCGCGCTTAAGCCTTTCGATTAAGTCGTTGTCGCCGCCTTTTTCTTTGACATTCGCCGCGGCCTCCATGGAAAGCTGCCTGATTTTTTCATGCAGAACCTGTCTGTCGCCGCCTGCCTTTACGCTGTTCATCAGAATGTTTTCGGTAGCCATAAAAGGCAGCTCCTCCATCACGTGGCGCTCAATCATCTTTTTATAGACGACAAGACCGTTTGTGACTTTATCCAGTAGCATCAGAACGGCGTCTGTTCCCAAAAAAGCCTCGGCGTTGACTATCCTGCGGTTTGCGCTGTCGTCCAGCGTGCGCTCAAACCACTGGGTAGCCGCGGTGAAAGCGGAATTTAAAGGAAGCGTCATTATATATCTTGACAGCGCGCAGATGCGCTCGGACAGCATGGGGTTTCTCTTATACGCCATCGCGGACGAGCCGACCTGGCTTTTTGCAAAGGGCTCCTCTATTTCCTTTTTCGCCTGAAGAATTCTTAAATCGGTCGCGAACTTCGAGGCGCTTTGCGCTATCCCTGACAGAGCGGAAAGTATCATAAAGTCGTATTTTCTGGGATATGTCTGACCGGTTACCGCAAAGGACTTATCAAAGCCCATTTCCTTAACGACAAGATCGTTTAATTTTTCAACCTTTTTACCGTCTCCCTCAAACAGCTCAAGGAAGCTTGCCGCGGTTCCCGTGGTTCCTTTTATTCCCCTAAGCTTAAAGTTATCGATAAGGGAGCAGAGGTTTTCGTAATCCATCATAAAGTCCTGCACGTAAAGCGCGGCTCTTTTCCCAACGGTGGTCAGCTGCGCCGCCTGAAGGTGCGTCATGGCAAGCGTTGGCAGGGATTTATATTTCAAGGCAAAATCCGAAAGGTTCAATATAACTTTTTTGAGCTTGGCCTTTAAAATATTTAAGGCGCGATACATCATTATAAGCTCTGAGTTGTCGGTGACAAAACAGCTTGTGGCACCAAGGTGGATTATGGGTTTTGCTTTGGGACACTGCTTTGCGAACGCATGAATGTGACTTACCACGTCGTGGTGAATTTCCGCCTCTATCCTTTCCGCCTCCTCGTAGTCGATATCGTCGAGGTGGGCCTCCATTTCGGCTATCTGTTCGTCAGTTATTTCAAGCCCGAGAGCCTTTTCGGACTTTGCGAGGGCAAGCCAAAGCCTCCTCCACAGCCCGAAACGGGTGGAGTCCGAAAAATTGCGCTGCATTTCTTTGGATGCGTATCTTGTGCAAAGCGGATTTTCAAAAAATTCTTTCATATCCTCTCCGTAAAAAAAATAAAAAATCCGCCTGAGCAAAAAAGCGAATTAAGTTGGAGTTGTTTAAACACAGCCCTATTATATCCTCATTCGACAATTATGTCAATTTTTCTATGAACGCTTTGGCGTTAAGGTAAAGTATTTTATCCTCCGTTTCGCAGCCAAGGCGAAGGTTTAAAAGCTTTTCAAGCTCCTTTTCGTGCGACCACATGGGGTAGTCGCTGCCGAACATGAACTTTTCCGCGCCAAGTTTAAAGATTATCTCCTTTGCGGTTTTGTTGCTTAGCTTAAACAGAGAGCTTGAGGTATCGAAGAACATGTTGTCAAGCCCTTTGTACGCGTCGACTTCACCCCAGCGGGTGTAGCCGCCAAAGTGCGCCGCAATGCAGATAAGATTTTTATGCTCTCTTGCGACCTTTGCCATCCTTTCGGGCGCTGAGAAGTCGTAGCGCTCGTCCCCTGTGTGAAAAAGTATCGGAAGCCGTCCCGCCGCCGCGCGGTAAATTTTTTGCGGCCTGTCTTCGTCTATATAAAATTTTTGAAAATCGGGATGAAGTTTGATGCCTTTAAGCCCAAGCGAAGCGGCCCTTTCTATTTCCTCTTCAACCTCCTCTTCCGTCATATCGGGATGGAGCGTCATAAAGCCAATAAACTCGGGGTGTTTTAGGCACTCGGACACTATGAAGTCGTTTATCGATTTTACCTGCTTTACGGTTGTTGCGGTGGAGTGGACAATATATTTTTCAACCCCTATCCTTGAGCCGCTCTCTATCAGCCCGCAGGAGGTGCCGCTTCCTCCCGTCATTTCGATGTCGTAAAAAGCGCCAATGCTGCTTACCGCTTTATCCGCTATTTTATCGGGGTATATGTGCGCGTGGGTGTCTATTGTTTTCATTTTTTCCTCTTATGTTGTCCGTCTGACAGTTTAAAACTCCTTGTATTATTTGTCAACCTTTTACCTTTATGGAAAATTTCGGATATTTTGCATAAAAACGGTCTCGGGTGAGAACTTACTTATGATTATGAGTATAGACGGATTCATCAAACAGATAAAAGACGCCTTTGTCAACAGCGACGACCTGATGGTAAGGAGCTTTACCTCGGGCGGGCTTGATTGCGCAATCATTTACATCGACGGCTGGATTGACAAAGAGATTTTGGACCAGGATGTTTTAAAGCCCCTTATAGAGGTTAACGTAAAGCTTGTTCCGCCTTATCTCGACAAGCTAAAGTCCACTCTTTTCTTTCCCGAAGACATAATGGTAAGCTATGAGCTTGGAGAGGTTTGCACAAAGGTCGCGTCAGGCGACATAGCGCTTTTAATGGAAGGCGCGGAGAGCTTTTTTATGCTCTCTTTAAGGAAGCCTCCGATGAGGGCCGTAGCGGAACCGCCAACCGAAAGCGTTCTAAGAGGCCCAAGAGAAGGCTTTATAGAAGATATCAAAACAAACATCGCCCTTTTGAGAAAGAGGCTGAGGTCGCCAAAGCTTGTCGTCACCATGATGAACGCCGGGCGTTATTCCAATACGTCAATCGCCATCATGTATATTGACGGTATAGCCGACGAGAAAATCATTTCCGCGGTTAAAGAAAAGATTTCAAGGATTGACATCGACGGCGTAATAGACTCATATTATGTCGCTCACCGTTTGCAAGAGCGAAAGTTTTCCATTTTCGACGAGGTAGGCACAAGCGAAAAGCCCGACATTGTGGCTTCCAAAATTCTTGAGGGAAGAATAGCGGTTTTGGTTGACGGCTCCCCCGTATGCCTTACGGTGCCGATGCTTTTGCTTGAGAGCTTCCAAGACAGCTACGACTATTACTCCTCAAGTTTCAGGTCGACGCTTGTTAGAATGTACAGGTTGCTTGGCGCCCTGTTTACCATTATCATGCCGGGCATGTATGTTGCGCTTGAATCATTCCATATGCATCTGCTGCCGCTTAAATTTTTGATTGTGCTTTTCAACGCGACCAGCGGCATACCGTTCCCGCCGGCGATTGAAATGCTTATAGTTCTTCTTTTGTTCGAGATACTGAATCAGGCGTCCGTCCGAATGCCGAGGTTCATGGGCATTTCGCTGTCGGTCGTGGGAGCTATCGTTCTTGGCGACACGGCTGTTAAAGCAGGGCTTATATCTTCCCCCGCAGTTCTTATAACAGCGCTGTCGGCGATAGGTATTTTCTGCGTTCCCGACCAGGTTCAGACATTCAGCATCCTGAGAACCCTGTTTGTTATACTCGGCGCGGTGCTGGGCCTTTACGGCATAATTATAGCGTCGGTAGGCCTTGTGTGCTATACAACAAGCATAAACAGCTACGGCACCCCGTTCCTTGCGCCATACGCGCCGATTGTCGCTCCCGACCTTAAGGACGGCTTCCTCAAGGCCGACGAGGTGGATATGGGTACAAGGCCTTATTCTTTCCCCAACAAAAACCGCAGGAGGGCAAAATGAACGAGACTTTAAACCCCGAAAGAACCATATACAACCGTCAAATGGCGATATTTATATTCTGCATCGCTATTCTTGCAAAGCTTGCGGACCTGCCCGCTTTGCTGACACGGCAGGTGCAGTCCTCCGCGTTTATTCTTATAGCCATCTACTGCGTTCTTGAGGTTATCGTGTTCGTGTTCATTTATCTATTCGCCGTGGGAAGAGGCGTTGAATATCTGAACCGCTCTCACCCGGCCGTAAAGATACCGATTTACGCCATACTGTTTCTGCTTTTAATATTTAAGCTGTTTTTTTTATCCACATACGCGATAAACGTCGTTACCGACCTCTTCTTTGACACAATCGACCCCGTGATAATAGTTATGACGATGTTCCCGATTATCGCTTTCATGGTAAAAAAAGGCATTCAGCCGATTGCGCGAACTGCGGAATTCTTCTTTTTGATATGTTTTTTGATGATAGCCTTTATCTTTATGTTCCTTGACACGGAGGTAAACTTTAACCGCCTGAAACCGATTTTTACGGATGCCCCCGCAAAAATACTGGATAAGGGGCTAAGCGTGGGACTGTTTTTCGGCGACACGACAAGTTTTCTTTTGGTTATGCTGAGAAAACACCAAAAAAACTATGTACCCGTTTCGTTATTTTTTTCTTACTTGCTGGTTATAGCGATAACCGCTCTTTCGATTGCGATATTCGGCAATGCCCTGTCAATCAGCCAAAACATCATAGTGGAGCTTGTAACATACAACCAGATAGTGGCAATTATTGGAAGATTGCAATGGATAGGCCTTATCCCGATAATGATTCTTATAACTGTTGACCTGTCCTTTCTGTTTTGGGGGACGGCTGAAGCGCTCACCGGCATAATCAAAAAGAGGGAAATAGCAACCTATGTGGTGCTTTTGACTCTTTTGATTCCTCTGCTTGCAATCAGCAACTATGAAAGAATATTTGAGTTTTCGACGGGTCCAGTAGGCTATATATCTTTTGCACTGAGCTTCCTGCTTCCCATTGTCTGCTATATAATGCTCTGCGTGCTTAGGAGGAAATATGCGAAGGTTAATTAAGTCCAAGACCATATTCTTCTTGCTGCTGGCGCTCGTCTGCTCCCTGCTTTGGAGGCTTGTCAACCCAAGTTCAATAAGCAACTCCTCCATTGTGCTGGGTATTGCGATAGACTATAAAGACGGGATA
>JAAZIO010000086.1 GCA_012800805.1 Clostridiales bacterium
GTGGTATTCACCCCGCTTGTAGAGTATCTTATCAAAGCTTTGGGAGACCCCGCAGTTGTCGGAAGTGGCGAGCTTGCTTCGTTCCTTGTCCTTGGCATTATCTTCTTGGTTATATGTGTTGTTTGCGGTTTTTTCATAAACGAGCCCCCGAAAGATTACAAAGTGGAAGGCTGGGAGCCGAAACCGTCTCCTTCGATTTCAAGACAAAGCTTATCGCCGAAAGAAATGCTCAAAACCTATCAGTTCTATCTTATTACGGTCGCTTTTCTGCTTGCCTGCATGGGCGGCCTTATGATGATAAATTTCGCAAAACCCATAGCGATAGCAAAGGGGATGGCGCAGGCTGCGACAATAGGCGTTATGCTGATTTCACTTTTCAACTCAATCGGCAGGCTTGTTTGGGGCTGGATTTCGGATAAGCTAGGAAGAAAACTTACCATTATAATCCTTCTTTGCGGAACAGCGGTGCTGTCGCTGTTTGTAAACCTCGCAACAGGATACTTCATCTTTATTCTGATAGGACTTATCGGTTTCTTCTACGGCGGATTCTTAAGCACTTTCCCCTCGCTTACCGCAGACTATTTCGGCCCGAAATACATGGCGTTCAACTACGGTATAGTGCTTTTGGGCTTTGGCGTGGGCGCGGTGGTCTCGTCGTTTATTGCAGGTCACTATAAAAACGTCGCGGCGCAAGACATCAACCTTATGTTCCCTGCGTTTATCATAGCGGCGGCTGCTGCTGCGGCGGCGCTTATACTGATTGCGGTGTTAAAGCCGCTTAAAAAGAGCGAAGAGATTGTTGCCGAAAACGCCGTAGCCGCTGTTGAGGGCGCGGAGGAAGATAAAAAAGAAGAGGAGAGAGAATAAACTAAAATAAAACTAATAAAGGCGTAAAACTAAAAAAGGCGTAAAGTTAACTTTACGCCTTTTAATTTTATTTCCGTTTGGATAAGAATAAAAGCATTTTTTGAACAAGCATTAAATAATAACAGGAAAGTAAAGAGTAAGCTTTTAAGATAGGTAAGCATCTAAAGCTAAATATAATAAGTTATTATAAGCGGTTAATGCTATATATTATAAAGCAAAAAGTAAGCTTTAAAAGCATATCGCAAGCGGCTTTTAAGCTGGTTATAAGATAAGCTAATGTAAAAGATAAGCGGCTAAAGCTTGTAAAAAATAAGCGTTAAAGTTAAATATAATAAGTTTTTATAATGGCTAAGCAGTTATCAGACCAGATATAAGTTATTATATAGCGTAAGCAGTAAATTAAAGGTAAGCGGTTAATGCTAAATATTAAAAAGTAAGCTTTAAAACTATATCACAAGCGGTTAATAAGCTTTTAATATAAGCTAATGTAAAAGATAAGCGGTTAATGCTTGATATAATAAGTTATTATAATGGCTAAGCAGTTATCAAAAAAATAATTTGTTAAATAATATAGTATATAATTTAACTATATAATAATAAAACAAAACCGCAAGAGTGCGGTTTAATTTTTGTCTTTTTTCTCTTTAAGTTTTTTTAACTCTGCCTCCAGAATTTTTATTTGCTCGTCTATCGGCGGCTCTTCATCTTTAAGTTTTTTCCTTATCTTTTCGTCGGTCACCATGCTGATTATAAGCTGGAATAAAAGCAGGACGGCAAGAGATATAAAAGTCGCCGCTACGCCGATTTTTGCGGTTCTAGGAACAGCGACAAACCACAAAACAATCATGCATACCGCAGCCGCGCAAGACAGCGCAAGCGTTATAAAAAATAGCGTATCGCGGACTTTTTTCATAATAAAATTCTATCTTAAATTACAGGGCGTGTCAATGTTATTATTCTGCCCGTCTTTACAAGGTTTATAATAAAGGATATTATATTAAAAAACAATCATAATAAAATATCGGTGTAAATGGACAAAAGCGAACTCGATTATTACATGACGCTTTTAAGGCGCGGAGATGAAACGGCGTTTGAGATTATCTACGAAAAAACAAAACGCGGCCTCTTTGCGTTCATTTTGTCCTATTGCAAAAACTACCACACAGCGGAAGACCTAATGCAATCCACTTATATAAAGCTAAGGTCGTCAATAGACAGCTATAAACCAGGCTCCAACGCGGGGGCATGGCTGTTTACCATAGCTAAAAACCTCACAATCAATGAGGTGAAAAAAAACAGGAGGGAAGTGTCGTCCGATTTCAGCGAAAAGGAAAACCAATTCGGCGAATACAATATGGACGAAAATCTGACCAGCCCTCTTTTGAAAACCATGCGGGAGAATCTGAACGAAACCGAGCTTAGAATTGTCCTGCTCTATCTTGTATCGGGCTTTAAACACCGCGAGATAGCCCAGATGCTTGAAAAACCGCTGGGAACCGTGCTTTGGTCATACAGAAACGCTATCGGCAAAATCAAAAAGGCTTTGGAGGCGGAAGAGAATGAAAATTAGAGAACTCAAAAAAAAGCTAAACCACGAAACTGAACAAATCGTGCCAGATGTTCTCCACAAAGTTAAAAAGGTGCCCATAAACGGCATGCTTAACGCCGAAACCCCCACGCAAATTTTCAGGCGCAAGCTGCTTGTTCTTTTGATTGTCCCCATGATTATCGCCTTTATAAGCCTAATCGTTGTCGTAACCGCCTTTGCAGTAAGACAAAAACCCGCATCCGATGCCAAACCGAATAATTATATAAAATCCTTTACTTGTTTGGAGACATCAAATAAAACATAAAAGCCGCGATTTCTCGCGGCTTTGGCGGAGAAGCCGGGATTTGAACCCGGGCTACGCTTTCACGTACTACTCCCTTAGCAGGGGAGCCCCTTCGGCCTCTTGGGTACTTCTCCAATATATAAAGAACGTTAGTATAATAGCAGTTTTGTAAGCTTTAGTCAAGTGGTTGCGTTAAGTTGAACGGCCGGCTGTGAATGGTATTTTTTATAATAAACCGCTCATATAACGCCTTTTTATCTTTAAAAAATAAAGCCAAATAAAAGACCTTGTTTTAAATGGTTTGACTTAATTAAAAATTTTATTCTAAGATTTATGGCGAATTTAATGTGGAATTAAAGATTATAAAAATTGACGCTTGGCGGCGGTAATTTTGGTTTATTATATTTTCGCCGCTTTATTTTAAGCCTTATATGTTTACCGTTAAATTGTTTATAGCTTTTAGTAAAGAGCAAAGACAATTAATCATACGCATATCTTGCGGCTGTGATAGTTTCTTTTGAAGTTTCAAAGTTTAAATTTTGTTATGGCGTTATTTATAATTTCTCAGATTTACACGCCATTTTTTTGTTTTAACCGTAAACAGTAATAGAATTTAGTATTGAATGATAGGCGAAATCATACAAAAAATTTTATAGGCAAATAAACAGTTATTATATTTAATATCCAGCGAACAGGCTTATATGTTAATTCATAAAAGCGGCAAAATGGTAAAGATAATTTTTTGTTGTGTCATAGTAAAAATCGGGTAAAATATAAGTGTATGAAAGGTGTCGGATTTTATAAAGCAATAAAGACCGTTGCGGTTGCTCTTGCTCTTGCGGCTGTTTTGGCGGCGTTTTTCGGCTGCGTCAAAGATGCGGAACCGCCTTTGTCTCCTACTATTAACGATACGATAAAGTGGCCGCTAAGCCTTTTGCCCGACGAGTTTTTACCTCTTAAAGGCTTTAACGGGGCGGAGGAAGCATATTCCTCGGGCGTAAAAAGATACACCATGTTTTACGCCCAGGACGTTTCGGATAAGTTTGCCGCCGCGCTGGAGGCTCTTGAAAAAGCGGGATATCAAAGAAACGGCAACACTTTCACAAACGGCGGGCAAACTTATACCGTTACGCACAGCACGGTGGGCGAAAGGCAGTCGGTTACGGTATCGTTCCCTTATGACTATTACCTGGGCGCGCTCCCTGAGGAAATGGCAAGCCTTCCTCTTTTTAACGGCAGGCTGAAAGAAGAGCCCAAATCTTATAACAGCGGCGAATACCAAAGCGCCTCCAATAACTCCGTTTGGGTGACGGGCCATTACTTTAACGTCAGCGAAGACGAGGCGATGGTTTATTCCAAATTCATTGAAATCAACGGCTACACCGCGGGCGTTGAGGCCGGCGGAGTAAAGCTTTATATAATTTTAGATCAAAACAACTCGGGGATAAACGGCGAAATATTCGTCACTTATACAATGAGCGGCATACCAAACGAGTTTAAATACAACAGAATGGTTGCGGCGCTTGAAAATTTCGACTATGAGCTGAAGACAAACCCTCTGCCCGAGCTGGATAAGGCATACTATTCCTGGGTAAACTGGGGTCTTGACCTTTTCCACGCAAGCGGAATGCTCCCCAATCCCGAAGAGATATATCCAAACGCCAAAGTCGCGGGCTATGACTTTTACCGCAACGAGAACGCAGGGGGCAACGGCAGCATTTATTGCTTTAACGTAACCATTGACGGAATGACAAAGCTTGAAACAAAGCTTTATTTGGAAAGTTTAATGGAGCTGGGCTGGGAAGTGGACGAGCTGTCGGGGCTTGGTTATAAAACCGTGGACGAAGCGTTTGACATACAAAACAACGCCTCCGCCACCATCGAGCTTAAGTGGAGACATCTTTATGCCGTCTGCGAGTGGACTTTTGCCGAAAACGGCGGCAGATTCACCATAAGCGCGGAGCGTTCGCTGAAAGACTTCTCCGACGAGCTGCTTTTAAAGTGCGGCAACTATGAGATTGAATACACCTTCGACGGGCAAACCTACACGGCAACCGCAAACGATTATAATTATGTAAGGTCGGAAAACGGAAAAGACACTGTTGAGCGTTGTCCCATATTTGAAACGCATGGCTTTGGCGACGCTTTCTCCGCCCACATTTACGCAAGAGGAGGCCCCCAAGGGCATCTTTTTACCAAAACGGGCGAGGAGAATTATCTTGGCAGGACGGTGGAGATATATATGTTTGCCGAAAACGACAACATTTATCTGTATTATGTCGATAAAGAGCTTGACATTACGCTTAAACATGTGGACAATCAAATTGTGAGGTTTGAAGTCAAAAAACTGGATATTTAGGCTTAAAATACTCTTTGTTTGCTTGTTTTTGTAAAATATATATTATATAATGTTCATACTAAAGTAAGAGGATACGATATGGAAAAGAAGAAAGCTAACAAGCGCTTTAAGAGGGGGCTTGTGGGCGTGGTAATGACGCTGCTTGGCAAAGGTATCCGCTATGCCTATAAAGTTGATGAGAGGGTCAAGGCGGAAATCGACAGCCTCGGCGACAACTGCACGATAAAGATTACTGTCGCTCCCGTCGGCCCGTCGCTGCTTTTCGGAAAAGCCGACGGCAAGATTTTCTCAAAGCGTTGCGACTACGATACACCCGCCGATATAGTAATGTCATTTAAAGGAGTCGAAGGCGCGCTTCTAATGTTCACGGGAAGAATGGGCCTCGGCGAAGGTTACGCCCAGCACCGCTTCACCATTAAAGGCGACCTTTACAAAGTTATGGCTATCACGCGCATCATGAGCTACGTTGAAAGCGAAATGTTCCCCAAGTTCATCACAAAGAAAATCATGAATCCCGTCCCCAAGAGAGCGGTAAATATGCTCCGCTTCTATTTGGGAATGCTTTTCATTTAAAGGAGTCACTATGCTGCCAAAATATTATGAGTTTTTGAATTCGGTAAAAATCATGTCGGGTATCAAAGCGCTTGAAAACATTCCCCATGAGCTTAATATGCTCGGCGCTAAAAAACCCATCATCCTCACCGACGCCATTTTAGCCAAAACAGGCGCGCTCGATAAGCTCGTCAAAGTATTCTCGGGCTGGGACATTGATGTAAGCGAAGTTTACACAAACATTCCCCCCGACAGCTCAATAAAGGCAATAAACGAAATCGCCGGCATCTTTAAGGAAAAGGGCTGCGACGCTATAATCGCCCTCGGCGGCGGCTCGGTCATCGACACCGCGAAAGGCCTTAGGGTTGTAATAGAGCAGGGTGGCGACGATATCATGCAATACATGGGGCTTGAGTGCCTGCCCAGAAAGACGCGCGTTCCTTTCGCCGTCATTCCCACCACCAGCGGAACGGGCAGCGAATGCACCAACGTCGCGGTTATCGCAAACCCCGACAAGAATGTAAAGATGGAGTTCGTCTCATACGACCTTCTTCCCGACTTTACCGTGCTTGACCCCGAGATGACAAAGACCATGCCTCCCAAAATCACCGCCAACACGGGCGTGGACGCTCTCGTTCACGCGGTTGAGGCCTACACCTGCCTGCAGAAGAACCCGCTCTCCCAGTCATACGCTTTTGCGGCGATAAGGCTTATAACCACTTATCTTCCCAAGGCAGTTCTCGACGGCTCTAACGACGAATATCGTCTTGCCATGTCCAACGCGGCAACGATGGCGGGCATAGCCTTCTCCAACTCCATGGTAGGCATCGTGCATGCGATAGGCCACGCTCTTGGAGGCGTAGCCCATGTTCCGCACGGCACGGCAATGTCTATTCTCCTTCCGCACTGCATGCGCTTTAACTTAAAGGAGCTTAACTCAGCTTACGGCGAGCTTCTGCTCCCGCTTGCGGGCGCCGAAACTTACGCCAAGACTCCCAAAGAAGAAAGAGGAGCGAAAGCGGTCGAGTTCGTCACCGAGTTTATCAAGCAGTTTGAGGCGGTAGGTCTTCCCACTACGCTTTCGGCGGCTGGAGTAAAGGAAGAACAGCTTGAAGCGATTGCCGAAACCGCTATCAACGACGGAGCGAGCCTTGTAAATCCCATAACCGCCACAAAAGAGCAGGTAATAGAAATTCTAAAGGCCGCGTTTTAATTGAATATTTATACAATGTTGTGAATAATTATAAGGAGCGCAAAAAGCGCTCCTTGTTGTTTTTAGCTATATAATATAGTTATTTTTTGTTTTCAATTTAGAAAAATGTAGAATTTTGGCATTTTGGGCCTTTCGTAGGAGTCTCATTCGCTTGACATAATTTGCATAAACGCATAAAATTTCACTGTTGCTAAATATTATTACTGATATTTTAGATAAAATTTAGCCGTCTGGCGGAAAAAAACGGAGGTAATTATGGCAAAAGAACCGATTGAGACTAAGCCCGAAGAGCAAATGTCTCAAGAAAACATCGAGATTTCGGAAAACGCCGAAGCTGCCATCAAAATCAGCAAGTTCGATAAGTTTTTCGATATCACGGCAAGAAAGTCAAGCATCAGGACCGAAATTTTTGGCGGTATTACGACCTTCTTTGCAATGTGCTACATCATGTTCGTAAACCCGTCGCAAATCACCGGCGCAAGCGGCGGCCCGCTCTGGAACGCGGTTTATATCGCAACCGCAATAGGCGCGATTATCGGCACGATTCTTATGGCTCTTGTCGCTAAAATGCCTTTGGCTCAGGCCCCCGGTATGGGACTTAACGCATTCTTCTTTGTCTCATTCATGCTGATGACCGTCGCAGGCACATTTGACGAACAGCTTGCCAGTTTCCAATACGGCATGTCGGTTATCGTGGTAGCGGGCGCATTGTTCTTGCTCTTGTCCTTGACCAAAGTTCGCGAAAAAATCGCTCAGGCTCTTCCCGACTGCCTCAAGAAGTCAATCGCCGCCGGCATCGGCTTGTTTATAGCCTTTATCGGGCTTAAGAACGCAGGCCTCGTTCAGTTTAACCCCTACACCTTTGTCCAGATTGGCAACTTCGCCATCGGCAGCAGCAATCCAATACTCGATACCAACGCGTTCCCGATGGTTGTCAATTATCAAAATATAACCTGGTATTCCATCGTTCCAGCTCTTGTCGCCTTTATCGGTCTTCTTACGATGGGTATTTTAAGAAAGTCCAGATTCCGCATTCTGCGCACGCTCAATGTCGTTTTGGGCATTGCTGTGGGTACCGCTCTTTACTATCTTTTCAACATCAACAATCCCGACCCCGGCGTATACGGCGTATTCAGCAGCATGGTCAATCCCGGCCAGGCATTCGTGGACTGGGCCAACTATGGTCTCGGCGCGTTTGCTTACGGTTTCCAATACTGGGACGCTGAAAACGCTCTCAACATTGTCATCTTAATTATTACCTTCTTCCTTATCGATATGTTCGATACCCTCGGAACCCTTCAGGGAACCTGCTCCGAAGCCGGTATGCTTGATAAAAACGGCGTTCCAATGAATCTGGCCAAGTGCCTCCTTTGCGACTCAATCGCAACGGTTACGGGCGGCGTTTCCGGCACATCCACCGTTACGACTTACGTTGAGTCCGCCGCGGGCGTTTCGGCAGGCGCAAGAACGGGCTTCAGCTCCATCATCGTTGCGGGCCTTTTCGTAGTCGCCATGTTCCTCAGCCCCATCGCGTCCATCATTCCCTCGGGCGCGGTAGCAAGCGCTCTCATCTATGTAGGCGTTCTCATGATGGGCAATGTCAAGGAAATCGACTTCAGCGAAATCACTTCGGCGCTTCCCGCTTTCATCACGCTTATCATGATGCCTCTGACTTACTCGATTTCAAACGGCATCGGCATGGGCATGATAACCTATATCATCATAAAGCTCATCACCACTTTCATGGCGGGCAAAGAAGCTATCGTTTCCTACTTCGGTGTTGTTAAGAATGAAGACGGCGTCAGAGTTTACGGCGACTTCCTCTCAAAAGACATCTATGTTCTTGTCATCGCTATTCTCTTTGCCGTCCGCTTCTTTGTGGTATACGTTTAATAAAAAAGCAATAAAAAGCGCTCCTCAAGGAGCGCTTTTTTATTGCAAATAATAATATTTATTCTGCACATTCCTTTAATATGTGTAAGGCTAAACCATTTAAGCCGAAAGTTTTATTAAATTGAATTTAGCTTTGTGTAAGAGCAAGGAAGTAAAACAAAAAAATTTTTAATTCAATGCTCTTTCAATCAACGCTTTTATCAATTTAAGATAATTAAAGTTTTTAAACTTTAAAGTCTTATTTTTCTAAACGCCGTTTCTTTTGATGCTGTCTGTTTTTCAATCAAGGCTTTATCTCTTGCTTTCTTTAACTCTTTAAGCTTATAGCCTATGGTGCCGAAAAGTTTTTTAAATCCCGTGTTTGAAACAAGGGCGGAGAGTATAAATAAAATTATCGAAAAAGGCTCAAGCCTGCCCTCAAAGAAAAACTGGATAACGGCAAGGTATATGCTTGTTGAAACAACCAAAAGCAGCGCATCCAGCGCCGCGCGAGCGGGCAGGGGCATCTTAAACGATAGCGCGCGCCATAAAAGAGCGCACCCCGCACCGCATAGAAGTGAGGCAACAGCTTTTATCAGTTGGTCAAGCGCGTTTATGTTGCTAAGCATAATTACTTAAATATGCTCTTGAAAAACGATGCCGCGCTTTTTTTGGAAGCATACTTAAGCGCATTGATTTTGCCGTCTGCGGCAAGCGAGCCACTCTCGAGGTCAAGGTTTGTTATGTTTATGCCCTCGCCCTCGATAATCAGCCGCTCGTCGTTGACTTCGACGATAAGGTTTTTATCCGAAAACGACTCAACATTCTTTACGCCCGTCATGGAAAAAGACTTTCTGTTTTCGATTTTAAGGTTGTGAATTTTAAATGCGGGTTTTTTTTCTTCCATATCCCCTCCAAACCGCTATAAAAATATATGCTTGGGCAATAAATTAAATGTTAACTTGACAAGTAAAAACACGGTAATTTAATATATCTATTATGAAAAAAATCTTAAAGTGGTATAAACTCGATTATTCCGCGAGCTATTACCCGATACTGATGACAAAAAACACACAAAGCATATTCCGCTTGTCCGCCGTGCTCAAAGAAAAGGTTGACCCCGCGGTTTTGCAAAGCGCTCTTTGCGACATAATGCCGAGGTTTCCGTCCTTTTCGGTTAGGCTGAGAAGCGGCTTTTTTTGGTATTACTTTGAAGAGAACACAAAACCCCTTAAAGTTTTTGAAGACGACGGGATACTGCTCAGCAACATAGCCGTCAAAAAAACAAAGGGTTATCTTTTCAGAGTTACTTATTTTGAAAGAAAGGTTTCTCTTGATATTTTTCACGGCATCACGGACGGTATCGGCGCTATGGAGTTCTTTAAGGCGCTTATCGCAAGATATCTTGAAAAAACGGGAGCGCAAACAGGAAAGGACAACATCAAGGACATAACCGAACCTCCAAAGCCCGAAGAGCTTGAAGACAGCTTTATAAAAGCATATAAGCCCACAAAGCTTAAGGACATAAACCTTAAAAAAATTGCGGGCAAACCTCCGCTTATAATTAAAGGAAGCAGGTTTAAAGGCCAGGGCTACGGCACAATATCGGGGCTTATGTCGCTGTCCGAGATAAAGCAAAAAGCAAAAGAAGCCGAAGCGGGAATAACAGCTTTTTTATGCGCGCACCTTGCAAAGGCCATTATAGACACGCAAAAAGGGGAGAGAAAGCCCGTTTCAATAATGGTGCCTGTAAACCTGCGTCCGCACTTTGGCTCCGAAACGCTTAAAAATTTCGTTTTGTTTGTAAGACTTAGCGTAAACGCTGACAAAAATTTAAATATCGGTGATATAATTAAGTCATTCGATAAACAGCTTAAGGCGGAGACGGCAAAAGAAAAGCTGCAGGAGCAGATAAATACCACCGTCAAAGGAAGCTCGTTGTTTGTCTTTAAAGCGCTGCCGCTGCCGCTTAAACATTTCTTTATACGCTTTGGCAAGCTGTTTTACAAGTCGCGCCAGAGCATGATATTTTCAAACCTTGGCAACGTAAAGCTGCCAAGTGGAGCGGAGGAGAGCGTAGACAGGCTGTTGTTTAACCTTAATGTTTCAAAGCACGCTCCCTGCAACGCCTCCGCGATAAGTTTTAACGATAAGCTGGTTATATCCTTTACGAGAGCGATAAAGGAAACCGAGGTTGAAAGGGGGTTCTTTACTTCGCTCGCAAAGCAAGGAATCAATATAAAAGTATCTTCAAATTTCAGAGAGGAACAGCATGTACTGTAAGCACTGTGAGGTAGAAATTGAGGGAGCCGCAAGGCTTTGCCCTCTTTGCCACCGCCCCCTTGACGGCGAAGCGGCGCTGTTCCCCGTTGTCATAAAATCAAAAAAGCTAAGCAAAGTTACCTTTACCGCGACATACCTTATCGCGGCATTGATAATCGCGGTTGTGTGCCTTATCGTAAACCTTGTTTTAGGCCACAAGATACTTTGGAGCGTCGCCGTGGTGGGGCTTTTAATTTATCTGTATATACTTTTTGCTTGGACGCTCTTTTCCCAAAGGCATACCGCAACCAAGATATTCGTGCAAACTTTAGGCCTTGCCGTAATGGTGGCTTTAATGCAGCAGCTCTCGCCGGAGGTCAAATGGTCGCTTAATTATGTCGTGCCCTTTATAATGATGCTTGGCGGCATACTGCTTGCAATCATTGCTTTTGCCGCAAAAAAAGCGGGGAGCTATATATTCAATCTTTTGCTTGTAATGATAACAGGTCTTATACCTTTGGTGTATAATCTTATCGTAAAAGAGGCGACGCTTTGGCCTAGCATCGTTTGCGTAAGCGTTTGCGGCGCGCTTTTTCTGGTTCACATAATTATAAGCGCGGGCAACGCCAAAAACATCATTATTGAGGAAATCAAAAGGAAGTTTCATCTATAAACTAAAGACTGCCTAAAGGAGAAACAATGGAAAGACTTACTTCTTCGGAACTTAGACAAGCATATCTCAACTTTTTCAAAGAGAGAGGACATGCCGTTATACCGACATCCTCACTCATTCCCGAAAACGACCCCACGGTTCTTTTTACAACCGCAGGAATGCATCCCCTCGTGCCTTATCTTCTCGGCGAAAAGCACCCCGCGGGCACAAGGCTTACGGATGTGCAGATTTGCGTGCGCACAGGCGACATCGACGAAGTAGGCGACGCGTTTCACCTTACCTTCTTTGAAATGCTGGGCAACTGGTCGCTTGGCGATTATTTTAAAAAGGAAGCGATATCTTGGAGTTACGAGTTTTTGACAAAGGTCTTGGGCATACCCGTTGAAAAACTTGCGGTGAGCGTTTTTGCGGGCGATGAGGACTGCCCCAAAGATGAGGAGAGCGCGCGCATTTGGCAGGAGATGGGCATTCCCAAAGACAAGATTTTCTTCCTCCCCAAGAAAAACAACTGGTGGGGGCCTGCCGGCATGACCGGCCCCTGCGGACCCGACACCGAGATGTTTATCGACACGGGCAAAGAAAAATGCGGCGAGGGCTGCTCTCCCGCTTGCGACTGCGGCAAATACCTTGAAATCTGGAACGATGTATTCATGGAATACTTCAAAAATCAGGATGGAATGTTTGAGCCGCTCAAACAGCGCAACGTGGATACGGGAATGGGTCTTGAAAGAACCATTTGCATACTTAACGGATACAATTCCGTATACGAAACCGACCTTTTCGACTTTGCGATAAAAAAGCTTGAGGAGCTTTCGGGCAGAAAGTACTCGGAAGGCGGCGACGTTACGCTTGCAATGAGGATAGTTGCTGACCATGTCCGCACCGCCACATTTATTATAGGCGATGTAAAGGGCGTGACGCCCTCCAACGTCGACCAGGGCTATGTGCTTAGAAGACTTATCCGCCGCGCCCTGCGTTATCTTAAAAAGCTTGAGCTTGACGGCTCGGCCATGCAAGAAATCGCAAAGCTCTATATAGAAAAATACGGCGATGTATACCCGTTTATAAAAGAGAACGGAGAAAAGATTATATCCGAGCTTGAGCTTGAGGCGGAAAGGTTCTCAAAAACCTTGGAGCAGGGCCTTAAAGAGCTTGAGAAAGTTCTTACTCACATTCAGGGCAAGGTGCTTCCCGGAAAGACCGCGTTCAGGCTTTACGATACCTTCGGTTTCCCGCTTGAAATCACTAAGGAGCTTTGCGCCGAGCAGGGCTTTAGCGTGGACGAGGAGGGCTATCACGAGGCGTTCAGAATTCACCAGGAAAAGTCAAAGATGGGCGCCGAGCAAAAGTTCAAGGGCGGCCTTGCCGACAACGCGGCGCAAACCGCTAGGCTGCATTCCGCGACGCATCTTCTCAACGCCGCTTTAAAGAAAGTTCTTAACGATAACAACATCAACCAAAAGGGCAGCAACATAACCGCCGAGCGCCTTCGCTTTGACTTTAATTTCGACAGACCTTTGACGCCCGAAGAGATTAAGGCGGTTGAGGACTTCGTCAACGCCGAAATCAAAAAGGGCGGCGAGATTATATGCGAGGAGATGACGGTAGACGAAGCTCTTTCAAAAGGCGCTGTAGGCGTGTTCACTTCCAAATACGGCGAAAAAGTAAAGGTTTATACAATCGGCTGCTCCAAGGAGATTTGCGGCGGCCCGCACGCGGCAAACCTTTCTGAGCTCGGCACTTTCAAAATAGTTAAAGAGCAGAGCTCCTCGGCGGGCGTAAGAAGGATTAGGGCAATCCTTGAATAAGGAGGCATTATGAAAGTCGATTCACATTCGCATTCCAAATTCTCGCCTGACGGCCATGCCGAAATCGCCGAAATGGCGGCAAAAGCAAAAGAGCTCGGGGCCGGTTATCTTGCCATAACCGACCACTGCGACAAAGACGCTCTTCAGCCGGGCAACGAAGTTCCCGTGCCGTGGCGCCAGCTTGACATCGACGCCTATTATTCGGACTATAAAATGGTCAAAGCGGGTGAAAGAGAGCTGTATCTTGCTTTCGGAATAGAGGCGGGATACGACCACAGAGCGGAAAAGCTTTACAGGGAAATAATAGACAAATACCCCTTTGATGTCGTAATAAATTCCGTTCATTTCGTAGAGGGCTGGGATGTTTACTTCCCGTATTTCTTTGAGGGCAAGACAAAGGATGTAGCGTATAGGATGTACTTTGAAAAGGTTTACGAAAGTCTGTTCGCCGATTACCCTTACGACATAGTGGGCCATATCGGATACTGCGTGAGAAATGCTCCTTATCCCGACCCCGTTATACATTACGAGGACTATTCCGACCTTCTTGAGCCGATTCTGAGAACAATTATAAGGCTCGGTAAAACTTTGGAAGTAAACACACATCATGACATGTGTCCAAACATTGAAATACTGAAAAAATACTACGAGTTCGGCGGAAGAAAGATTTCGTTCGGCTCGGACGCTCACAGGGGCGATGTGCTTAAAGATTACGATAAAGTCAGCAAGACGCTAAAGGAAATCGGTTTTACGCACTATACCTACTTTAAGCAGCATATCGAGGAATACGAACCCATTGAATAATAAACGGCGGCATTGCCGCCGTTTTATTTTAAGATATCAGCAAGGTAAAGGTTTAATTATAAATGCGGCGAAAAGCAGTACAATTATTTCGCATTATCAACAAGCAAAGAAACTATTACGGGTTTTAGTACAGCAAAGCCTTATATGACAATATTTGCATATTATGATATAAAAAAAGCGCGCCGCGGCGCGCTTTTTTGTTTTGTTTTATACCTGCCTATGGTATTCAAAGAGGTATTCGTTGCTGTCGCCTACCATGGGGCGCGGGTCAACATCAAAGCTTCCGTCGGGTTTGATGGTTATCAAAGTGCCGCCGCGCTGCTCGACCTGTTTTGCTATTCCAAAGTACGCAAGATAGTCTATGCTGAGGCCGTATGTAAGCCTTATGCCTTTATAATCCACCGAGAAGTTGTTAAGGTGGTCGTGGCCCGTGAATATGCCTTTTGTGCTGCCCAGCTCAAGCATGACATCAAAGAGGTCGCAGCCTTCCTTGCCCGAATAAACCTGCTCGCCCTTTTCGCCTGCTTTGCCGTAGTAATACTTTACATTGTCGGTATTTTTGTAGCCGTTGTTTTTGAACTCTTCCCAGGCGAGGCGATATTCCACAAGCGGTATATGGAAGAACATGATGGATTTTACTACGCTTCCCTCAGCCGCTCCGCGCGCGATGTTGATAGCGTTCATCTTCGCTACCGAGCCGCGATACCAGTCAATCTGATTGTCGTGGATTTTATCGTATTTCCAGGCTATGCCGAAGATGTCGCCGTCTGTGTATGAGTGGGAGTCGACAAGATATATAGACTGCGTTAAAAGTCCCGATGTGTTTTGAACATTGATTACATAGTTTCCGTATCCGTCCACATCCTCGTCGCCCGCCATAAAGAGGCACTTTGTCCAGCGCTCCTGCATATAAAAATCGGCAATCTCCTTGCGGTCATACATGCTGTAACTTTCCGTGTCGTGGTTGCCAAAAGTTATCGCCCAAAATACGCCGAGCTTTTCCATAAGCGTCGCAAACAGCTCCGCCTCTTTCAGGTTGTTGAATGTGCCTGCCTGGAAGGGGACGGGGTAAGCGATGTCGCCCGTGATAATAACTAAATCGGGCCTGTTTGCTTTAACTACTTCCGCTACAGCACTTATGGCCCAGCTGTCTTTTTGGATAGAGAACGCGCCGGCGCCGATATGTATGTCGGTGAGCTGAAGCACGGTAAAGTCGCCGTCGGTTACAAATGTCCAGGCTCCAGTCTCGTCGTCAAAACCCACGGTGTTTTCGGCGGCGGTCTGATAGTTGAAGCTTTCTACTTTTGTAAAGCGAGAGTCAACGGTTTCAATCGCTTCCACTCTCTTATAGTTGCCCGAAAGTCCCACGGCCGCGGAAATTGCAAAGCACGCAAACAACAATCCCACCACGCCGAACACAATGCCCGTGATGATAAGGTCGCGAATGGTCCTTTTCTTTTTCTGCTCGGGTGTCATGTCGCGGCGGCGGATTCTCTTTTTCTTTTCGGCGGGAGCGCTCTGCTCCGCCTGTTCGGTTTGGATGTTCTCTTCGGTTAAGATTTTCTCTTTATCACTCATAAATTCCGCTCCTTATTTCGATATTTAGCGCAATGTTCGATGTCTTTCGCGCTTCTTCCTTTATTTTCTCGCAAATTTTTGTTGCGTCGATTAAGGTCATATTTCTGTCGAAAAATATTACCGCCACAGCGTAAATGCTGTTTTCACCGTAACGGTGTATGTCGATTTTAACTACTTCTTTTACTTCCTTGAAACTTTTTATAAGAGAGCGCAGATTTTTTTCCGTTTCGTCATCTCTTTCGCCCGAAAGTTTCTTAAAGGCGTCCGTTACAAGCTTTATGCCCTCCGTTATCACTATTGCGCTGATAATTACGCCCGCAATAGCGTCAACTGGTATGCTTGTGTAGATTTGAATTATCAGCGCGGCAAGGGTCAGCGTTGTGATGATGGCGTCCATGGTGCTGTCAAGCCTTTCCGAGCGCATGACCGTAGAGCCTGTGGACTTGGCCGCGAAATGGAACATCAGCCCAAGTCCCGCTTTTACAAC